>JAUWWP010000539.1 GCA_030616835.1 Deltaproteobacteria bacterium
ATCCAAAGATAATCTCCTCCTTCCCTCCATCAACTCCTACCCTTATAGTATCCCCTTCCGAGAACTCCCCTTTTAGAATTCGTAAGGCCAGGGGGTCTTGAAGGGTTCGCTGAATGGTTCTTTGTAAGGGGCGGGCTCCGTAGACCGGATCAAAGCCCTGCTGGGCAAGTAACTCCCTGGCTTCCTCGGTAAGTATCAGATCAATCTTCTTCTCCCCAAGCCTTTCCTTAAGCTCCTCAACCTGAATCTGGACAATCTTCTTTATATGCTCAAGGCTCAAGGGATGAAATATAATCACCTCATCGATCCGGTTCAGAAACTCGGGCCGGAATTCAGCCCGGAGAGCCTCCAGAACCCTTCTTTTTATCTCCTGGTAATCCTTCTCCCGGAGTTCGGCGATCCATTGACTGCCGATGTTCGAGGTCATGATAATTACCGTATTTTTAAAATCCACCGTTCTCCCGTGTCCATCGGTGAGCCGGCCGTCATCCAGGATCTGAAGCAAGGCATTGAAGACCTCGGGATGCGCCTTCTCGATCTCATCGAAGAGGACCACCGAGTAGGGACGCCGGCGGACTGCCTCGGTAAGATACCCCCCCTCCTCATAGCCTACATATCCCGGGGGAGCCCCAATTAGCCGGGCTACTGAATGCCTCTCCATAAACTCCGACATATCAATGCGCACCATTGCCTGCTCGTCATCAAAGAGAAACTCGGCCAGGGCCCGGGCGGTCTCGGTTTTGCCCACCCCGGTTGGTCCCAGGAAGATGAAGGAGCCGATGGGCTGATTGGGGTCGGAAAGTCCGGCCCGGGCCCGGCGTACCGAGTTAGAGACCAGTCCCAGGGCCTCTTCCTGCCCAACTACTCTCCGGGATAGCTTTTCCTCCATCTTGATAAGCTTTTCTACCTCCCCCTCCATCATCCGGGCTACCGGGATCCCGGTCCATTTAGCCACCACCTCAGCCACATCCTCAGCCTCTACCTCTTCTTTGAGCATCTTCTGATCGGCCTGAAGCTCGGCAAGCCTTTTATTCTCCTGATCGAGCTCTTTCTGGAGCTGATTAAGGGTCCCGTAGCGTAGCTCCGCGGCCCGGCCCAGGTCTGCCTCTCGTTCTGCCTTCTGCTCCTCCAGCTTCGCCGCCTCGATCCGCTCCTTCAGTGAGCGGATCTTCTGGATAGCCTCCTTTTCGTTCCTCCAGTGCACCTTCATCTGTTCGCTTTTTTCCCTTAAGTTAGCAATCTCCTTTTCAGCAAGCTCCTTCCTTTCCCGGGAAGCCTTATCCTTTTCTTTTTTAAGTGCCTGACACTCGATCTCAAGCTGGATGATCTTTCGATCTACCTCATCGATCTCGGTAGGGAGGCTATCAATCTCGATCCGTAGATGCGAGGCCGCCTCATCGATCAAGTCAATCGCCTTATCCGGCAGGAATCGGTCGCTGATATAGCGGTGAGACAGGGTGGCAGCAGCCACCAAGGCCGCATCCTGAATCCTTACCCCATGATGAACCTCATAGCGTTCCTTCAGACCCCTGAGTATGGCAATTGTATCCTCTACCGAAGGCTCCCCGATAATGACCGGCTGGAAGCGCCGCTCCAGAGCGGCATCCTTTTCGATATATTTCCTGTATTCATCTAAGGTAGTTGCCCCCACACAGCGCAGCTCCCCCCGGGTCAGTGCCGGTTTAAGCATATTCGAGGCATCCATTGAGCCCTCAGCCCTTCCTGCCCCTACCAGGTTATGAAGCTCGTCGATAAAGAGGATTACCTTCCCTTTGGCCTCATCAACCTCACGCAATACCGCCTTAAGCCGATCCTCGAATTCCCCCCGGTATTTGGAACCGGCCACTAAGGC
>JAUWWP010000341.1 GCA_030616835.1 Deltaproteobacteria bacterium
GCCCCGCCATCAGCCAAAGCGATAACCTGCTCCTTAAAGACATCGCCCATCTCTGCCTCCTCGACCGGGCCCAGTGGGCTTAAGAATTCTCCGGTGGGACCTACCGAGGCAGCCACAAAAGCCCTTTTCCCGGCAGCCTCCCTGGCATTCCTCGCTGCCTGGTAATTTAACTGATAGAGCTGATCATGAAGATTATATTTTTTTAATTTAAACCGGCTGCCCCCAAAGGAGTTGGTTAAAATCATCTGGGCACCCGCCCGGATATAAGCGGCATGAACCTCCTGAACCTTCCCGGCATTGGTAAGATTCCACTGCTCAGGACAGCCTCCCTCCTTCAGCCCCATAGTCATTAACATCGTCCCGGTAGCCCCATCCGAGAGCAAAACTTCCTCATTTAACCTTTGCAAAATATCCACAAGTTACCCCCCCAAGCAATCGTTTTTACATATTGACAAACTGCCCTTCCCCTGTCAACCAAAAATCACCAGGAGTTTCCCCGTTTTTAGGTAAAGAGTGGATAGGCGGGGCTTTCCAGCCCCGCTAAAAAGATTCGGATGAAGTAAATATCGAGGCTTTGCAGAATAAATGTAGGGGCCGACATCCTGAGGAGCCCCGATGCCCATCGGGGCGTCTCGAAGGAGCGGCCCGAATAAGGGTGGACACTGAGGTCCACCCCTACAAGCCGCCTGAGACGGACTAAATACCGGGGTTCGAAAGCCCCGGCTATCCAATATAGGGAACTTGAAGCATTTTTTGAGGAAACTCCAAATAAGAAGAATGAGTTACATCCTCCAGAGCTTAAAGAATTGACAAATTTAGGTAGAATTAGTACACTAATAATACAATCAAATCCCAATTCTCAAATCCCAAAAGGAAAAATTATTTCGTGTAATTCAAGTAATTCGTGGTTTCAAATCCCAATTCAATCATTTGCAATTTGCATTTTTCAATTTACAATTTACAATCCGCCTCAGGCGGAGGACCAATTAACCCTTAAACTATAGGGAGGAAAATGGATTTAGTTGCCGAAAAGATCCCGGTTAATATCGAAGATGAGATGAAAACATCTTATCTGGATTACGCCATGAGCGTCATCATCGGTCGGGCCTTGCCTGATGTCAGGGATGGGCTGAAGCCAGTTCATCGCCGGATCCTCTACGCCATGAATGAGATGGGAAATACTTACGACAAGTCCTATAAGAAATCGGCCCGAGTTGTTGGCGATGTCATCGGCAAGTATCACCCGCATGGAGATGCTGCTGTGTATGAGACCGCGGTGCGGATGGCCCAGAACTTCACGATGCGCTACCCGGTGATCGATGGCCAGGGAAACTTTGGCTCGGTTGATGGAGACCCACCCGCGGCCATGCGCTATACCGAGATCCGTATGGCAAAGCTTGCCTCGGAGTTGATGGAAGATATTGATAAAGAGACAGTTGAGTTCGGCCCCAATTATGACGATTCCCTGTTTGAACCCTTGGTGCTCCCGGCCAAGTTCCCTAATCTTCTGCTTAACGGTTCCTCCGGCATCGCGGTGGGGATGGCTACCAATATTCCCCCCCACAACTTAGGCGAGATTATCGACGGGCTTATCGCCCTGATTAACAACCCTGAGATCTCCGTTGAGAAGCTGATGAAATACATCCCGGGCCCTGACTTTCCCACCGCTGGTTTTATTTACGGGAAGAAGGCCATAAAGGAGGCTTATACCACCGGAAGAGGAATCCTCCATCTCCGTGCCCGGGCCATCCTTGAAAAACAAAAGAGAACCGAGAGAGAGAGCATTGTCATCACTGAGATCCCCTATCAGGTTAACAAGTCAAAGCTGATCGAGAGGATCTCTGAGCTGGTGCGAGAAAAAAGGATCGAGGGGATTGCGGATCTTCGGGATGAGTCTGATCGGGATGGGATGCGGATCGTAATCGAGTTAAAGAAGGACGAGATCGCTCAGGTTATTCTCAATCAGCTTTATAAACACACCCTGATGCAGTCTACCTTCGGGGTAATCCTTCTGGCCCTGGTGAATAACCAGCCCCGGATACTCAACCTGAAAGAACTTCTTTCCCATTATCTTAGCCATCGCGAAGAGGTCGTCACCCGTAGATGCATCTACGAACTCCGCAAGGCCGAGGAGAGGCACCATATCCTTACCGGTCTGAATAAGGCCCTGGATAAACTTGATGAAGTTATCGCTCTGATCAGGAGCTCCCGCAACCCGCAGGAAGCCAAAGCTGGCCTGGTGAAGCAGTTCTCTTTCTCCGAGCTTCAGGCCCAGGCCATCCTCGACATGAAGCTCCAGAGGCTAACTGGCCTGGAGAGGGAAAAGATCCTAAGAGAGCTCAAAGAGGTCAAGGCCCTGATCAAACGGCTTAAGGAAATACTGGCCAGCAAGGAAGAGGTTCATAAGATTATTGTCCAGGAAATTCTGGATATTAAGGCCAAATACGGCGATAAGCGGGAGACGGAGATCGTTGAAGAAGAGGCTCAAGAACTAAGTGCCGAGGATTTCATCATCGAAGAGGATATGGTAGTTACTATCAGCCATGAGGGCTATATCAAGCGAAATCCCATCAGCCTCTACCGCAGCCAACGGCGAGGGGGCAAAGGAAAAGCCGGAATGGGTACTAAAGAAGAGGATTTCGTGGAGAGCCTCTTTGTTGCCTCCACCCACAGCTACATCCTTTTCTTTACCGATAGGGGAAGAGTGTATTGGCTTAAGGTCCACGAGATACCCCAGGCCGGGAGAGCAGCTAAAGGCAAACCAATCATTAACCTTCTGAATTTAGCCCCGGAAGAAAAGATTACTGCCCACCTGCCGGTCCGCGAGTTTACCCAGGGAAAGTTCGCAGTAAAGGTCTCACAAAGAGGGATCATTAAAAAAACCGAGCTGATGGCCTACTGCAATCCCCGAGCAGGAGGGATCATTGCCCTCTCCCTCGATCCGGGTGACCGCCTTAGCTCAGTGAGGCTTACCAATGGCGACCAGGATATCCTTCTGGGAACCCAAAATGGCCTGGCCATCCGATTCGCCGAAAATGAGGCCCGCCCCATGGGACGCACCGCCCACGGAGTCAAAGGAATTAATCTGGGCAAAGATGATTGTCTTATCGGGATGGAGATCCTTGAACCCAGGGCTACCATTCTCACCGTTACTGAAAATGGCTACGGCAAGCGAACTGAAGCCGTTCAATACCGCTCCCAGAAGCGAGGGGGAAAGGGGCTTATTAACATCAAGACCACTCAAAGAAATGGTAAAGTGGTAGGAATTAAACAGGTAGTGGATGAAGACGAGATAATGATCATTACCAACCGGGGTAAAATCATTAGAATGAAGGTCAAAGACATCTCAGCAATCGGAAGAAATACCCAGGGTGTGCGCCTGATTGGCCTGGAGGAAGGAGAAAAGGCAGTAGGGGTAGCCAGGCTGGCCGAGAGAGAGGAATAACTGTAATTTGGCATAAAAATAACTGCTCTCTCCAGAGAAAGGCTGAACGAAGCAAATACCATATCTATTAAATTCAAATATCAAAATCCAAATGTCAAATGAATGTCAAATGACTAAATGTCAAATATCAACTGAGAAACCCTAAATCCTAAATTCTAAATCCTAAATAAATTCTAAATTCAAATACCA
>JAUWWP010000104.1 GCA_030616835.1 Deltaproteobacteria bacterium
AGAGATGCCGCTTATCGCTGCTGTCTTTTATAACCGGCTTAAGAAAAGGATGAGGCTGGAGAGTGATCCTACCGTTATTTATGGTCTGGAGAACTTCGATGGGAACCTACGGAGGAAAGACCTCCAGGCCTGGAGCCCTTACAATACCTACCGCATCTCCGGTCTTCCGCCCGGGCCCATTGCCAACCCGGGCAAAGATGCCATCATGGCCGCCCTTTATCCGGCCCCGGTTTCCTACCTCTATTTCGTCTCCAAGAACGACGGCACTCATTTCTTCTCCAGTTCATATAAAGAGCACAACCGGGCGGTCTGGAAGTATCAGAAGCGCCGAAGACATAATTAGCTTAAGAAAAATTATCTTTCCACTCCTCTAAAGTTTCCAGGGCTCTCTCGGCTAACCTTCTTTTTCTCTCCTTCTTACTTATTTTTCCTTTCAGCGGGGGAAACAGGCCAAAGTTGATGCTCATCGGCTGAAAGTCTCGGGAATCACTTCCGATAATGTAGCTGAGCAAAGAGCCGATAGATGTGGTGGCCGGCGGGACGACTAAAGTTTCTCCCCTGAGCAACCGGGCAGCATTTATCCCGGCCAGAAGCCCCATCGCGGTCGACTCGACATACCCTTCTACCCCGGTGAGCTGGCCGGCAAGGAAGATGGAGGGATGGTCTTTAAATTGAAGGTAGTGATTGAGCAGCAGCGGTGAGTTTATGAAGGTATTGCGGTGAAGGCTCCCCAGCCGGGCGAACCGGGCCTTCTTAAGGCCGGGTATCAGCCGAAAGACCCGCTCCTGTTCAGGATAGGTGAGCTTGGTCTGAAATCCTACAATGTTATAGAGAGAAGCAAACCGATCTTCCTGACGCAGTTGGACCACGGCAAAGGGCTGTCTTCCGGTTCGGGGATCGCTCAGTCCCACCGGCTTCATAGGGCCAAAGGCCAGGGTATCCTTACCCCGCTCGGCCAATACCTCGATAGGCAGGCAGCCCTCGTAGGAGCGAAGATTCTCAAAATCCCGGGAGGGGACCTTCTCGGCCTTTAGCAGCTCTTCGACAAAGCGATAATACTCTTCCCTGCTCAGAGGGCAGTTGAGATAATCAGACTCTCCCTTGCCGTAGCGGTCAGCCGGAAAGACGATCGAAAAATCTATGGAGTCCTTCTCGACAATGGGGGAGATTGCATCATAAAAATAGAAATACCTTTCCTGGGTAAGGGAACTTAAAGATCGGGTGAAGTTAGGGGAGGTAAGAGGGCCAGTGGCGATAATGCTGATGCCCTCCGGGATCTCCTTCACCTCTCGGCGGATTATCGTGCACTCTTTCGCTAAAGCCAGACTAATACAGCGGGAAAACTCTTCTCGATCTACTGCCAGGGCACTGCCCGCCGGAATCCTGGTCCTCTCGGCAGTATCTATAATAATAGAGCCAAGACGCCGGAGCTCTTCCTTAAGAAGGCCGGAGGCATTCTCTAATGAAATAGCCTTAAGGGAGTTGCTGCAGACCAGTTCGGCCAGGTAGGAAGAGCAGTGCGCCGGAGAGAATCTTTCCGGCTTCATCTCATAGATGGTTACCTTTATTCCTCTCTTAACCGCCTGCCAGGCCGCTTCACAGCCGGCCAGCCCCCCTCCAATAACCGTGAGTTCCTTACTCACTTTCTCTGCTGCCTGCCCGGGAGTATCCACATTCCTTTACCGGGCAACTCACCGTTAACTCTGATGTCTTATCGTATTTCTCTACCAGATAGGGAGAGCCGCACTGAGGGCAATGCTCGGGGACGGGCTTATTCCACTCAGCAAACCTGCAGGAGGGATAATTACCGCAGCCGTAAAAGAGCTTCCTTCTCGCTGAGCTGCGTTCGACTAACTGTCCACCGCACTGCGGGCACTGAACCCCGATTGGAAAGGACTTAGCATTCTTACACTTGGGATAGTTCTCGCAGGCAAGAAAGCGATTCCCTGTGCGTGCCTTCTTAATAACCAGATGCCCCCCACATTTTTCACAGATCTCTTCGGTAACTTCCGGTTTCTCACTCTCTTTGCCCAAAGGTCGGGTATTTCGACAGTCGGGATAACCGCTGCAGGCTAAAAACTTCCCGTAACGCCCGCTCTTCACTACCATCGGCTTCCCACATTTATCGCACAACTCCTCCTCAGTCTTTTCCTCGGCAAGCTCTCCCCCCTTCTCCTCAGTAAGCTCCCGGGTATACCTGCATTTAGGATAATTGGGGCAGGCCAGGAACTTGCCGTTTCTTCCCCAGCGGATGACCATCTGGGCACCGCATTTTTCGCAAATGACATCGGAAGGGATCTGTTCCCTTTTAACATCCCTCATCTGGGTCAAGGCCTGCTCCAGGCTTGCCTCGAAGGGCTGATAAAATCTTGCCAGCGATTCGGTCCAGCTTTGCTTTCCTCTTTCGATCTCGTCTAAACTCTCCTCCATTTCAGCAGTAAACTCTACATTCAGGATCTGAGGAAAGCTCTCTACCAGGAGTTCGGTAACCAGAAGGCCAAGCTCGGTAGGAAGAAAGTTCCTTTTTTCCTTCTCGACATAATCTCTCTCGAGGATAGTACTCAGGATGAGTGCATAAGTGGAGGGCCTACCGATCCCCTTCTCTTCCAACTCCTTTACCAGCGTGCTCTCGGTGAAGCGAGGGGGCGGCTGGGTAAAGTGCTGCTCAGGCTTAATCCCCAGTAACTTAAGGATTTCCCCCTGTTTTAATTCCGGTAGCACCCCTTCCTTCTCCTCCTCCGGCTCATCCTGTCCCTCCAGGTAGACACTAATGAAGCCGGGAAATTTAAGGATCGAGCCAACGACTCGAAAAAGGTAATTATCTGCGGAGATATCAACAATTGTCTGATCGTAGAGTGCAGGCCTCATCTGGCTGGCCAGGAATCGGTTCCAGACGAGCTCATAGAGGGCCAATTCATCCTTTGCCAGGTATTGCTTTATCTTATCTGGTTCAAATTCAAGGGAGGTTGGCCGAATTGCCTCGTGTGCTTCCTGTGCCCCCTTCTTGCTCTTATAAAAGTTGGGCCTTTCCGGAAGATAATCAGGGCCGAATCGGGTAACAATATGGCTTCGAACCATCTCCAGGGCCTCACCCGCAATCCGGGGGGAATCGGTTCGCATATAGGTAATTAAACCCACCGAACCCTCCCGGCCCAGCTCCACTCCCTCATAGAGCCTCTGGGCAATGAGCATTGTCTTTTTGGCAGAGAAGTGCAGCTTACGAGCAGCCTCCTGCTGCAGTTTACTGGTGATAAAGGGGGGAGTGGGATGCCTCGCCCGCTCCTTCTTTTCCAGCTTCAGCACCCGGAACTCTGCATCCTGGAGGTTGTCCCGGATCTGCTCCGCACCTTCTTCATCCCCTATTTCTGCTTTTTTGGAGTCAATCCTGATTAGTTTTGCGATAAAAGGCGGGGGGGTCTTGCCGGACAGTTCTACTTCAATTGTCCAGTATTCCTTCGGGACAAACGAACGGATCTCCTGCTCGCGCTCACAAATAAGTCGCACTACCACCGACTGTACTCGTCCGGCTGATAGTCCTCGGCGAACCTTCTTCCAGAGAATAGGGCTAATCTGATAGCCAACCAGCCTATCCAGAACCCTTCGGGCCTTCTGGGCATTGTACTTGTTCTCATCCGGCCTCCCTGGGTTTTCCAGGGCCTTCAGCACCGCCTTTTTGGTGAACTCATTGAAGCTGGCTCGATAGATATCCTTCTTTCTTCCCTTAATTTCCTCCTGGATATGCCAGGCGATAGCCTCCCCCTCCCGATCAGGGTCAGGAGCCAGATAGACCGCCTCGGCCTCCTTAGCTGCCTTCTTGATCTCCGCGAGGATCTTACCCTTTCCCTTGATGATCTGGTATTGGGGAGAGAAGCCATTCTCAATATCAACCCCCAGGCTCTTCTCCGGAAGGTTCTTAATATGACCCACCGAGGATTTGATGTTGAATTCCGAACCCAGAAACTTCTTCAGGGTTCTTGCCTTGGTGGGCGATTCTACAATAATCAGTGGCTTGCCCATCTTAGTTAACTCATCACGAATTGTCCCGCGTGCACGCGGGATTAAAGCCTACTTCACCGTAGTGGCTACGAAGGCTGAATCCAAATGTCATAATCAAAGGATTCAAGGATTCGAGTCCCTGCTATTACCTGCCATTCCTTGCTATTCCCTGCTATTCCCTGAAGTAAGAGACTTTCAGTCTTGACTCCGGACAAACATCTTCCCGGCTAATTGTTTAATCAGGCCATTAAGCTCCAGGTTCAGGAGAATAGCTAAGACCTGGTTTGCCTTCAACCCGCTCTTAACCGTTATCAGATCAATATGAAGCGGTTCTTTTTCCAGAAGGTTAAAAACCTTCCTTTCGTCCTCGGATAGATATGGGGGAATCTCATCCTTTTCCTCCTGGCCTTTCCGGGAGGTAGCTAATTGAGGAAGGATCTCCTCCAGAACATCCTGGGTCTCTTCCACCAGTTTCGCTCCCTTTTTAATCAGCATATTTGTTCCCCTGCTTCGAGGGGAGCTAACATTGCCCGGAACCGCAAAGACCTCCCTTCCTTGCTCCAGAGCAAGGTTGGCAGTGATTAGAGAACCGCTCCGCAAAGTAGCTTCAACGATCACCACCCCTAAGGAAAGCCCACTGATAATCCTATTTCTGGCCGGAAAGTTTACTCCATCAGGATGAGTACCCATAGGAAACTCGGAGAGCACTGCGCCCTGGGCAGCAATTTCCTGATAAAGCCCTTTATTCTCCGGCGGGTAAATAACATCTATCCCCGAGCCCAGCACCGCAATGGTCCTTCCTCTCCCGGAGAGGGCACCTTTGTGGGAGATTGAGTCGATCCCCCGGGCCATTCCGCTGACCACGGTGACTCCCTGTCGGGCCAGATCCCGACCGATCCTTTCGGTAGCCAATCTTCCGTATTCAGTGGGATTGCGAGAGCCAACAACGGCAACTGCCAGACGATCCTCTTTGATTATATTCCCTTTAAGGTAAAGGATGGAAGGGGGATCATAAATATTCCCTAAATTTTCCGGGTAACCCTCATCACCCCAGGTCAAAAGGGTTACCTGGTGTTTATCAATAAGCTCCATCTCCCTCTTTACCCGATCCCAATCCTTAAAACCCTTAATTGACTCAACATTCTTTGGCCGTACATTCGGAACTTTCATAAGCTCCTCCCGGGAGGCCTTAAAAACTCTTTCCGCCTCCTTAAAGTGGGAAAGTAATCTTTGGTAAATGACATTTCCTACTCCGGGAACGAAGCTCAAAGCCAGCCAGTAAAATCGGTCTTTCATAAATAGCCCCAGGAACTTCCAAGAGAAATAAATATATCCTAAAATATAAACTAGTCAAGTCTAAAATTCTATTTTTTGACTTATCTCTAATAGCTGATATTATTAATTAACTTAAGGAAACGAAATGACCGACGGCAGAAGGAACCTTCAAAGAAAGAATGGCTGATGAAATCAGGAAAGCCAAAGATGCTTCTGCACGCCTGCTGCGCCCCTTGCTCGACCTCGGTTATTGAGCGGCTCCGTTCGGAATTTCACCTGACCACCTATTTCTACAACCCCAACATCCATCCCCGGGAAGAATACGAGCTACGAACTCGGCAGATGAAAGAGTATACCCAAAAGGTAGAGGTGGAATTTATCGAGCCCGAATACGAGCAAGAACGCTGGTTTGCCCTGACCCAGAATATGGAAATGGTCCCTGAGGGGGGTGAGCGCTGCCGGGCCTGCTACCGGCTTCGCCTGGAAACCACAGCGGATTACGGCGCCCGGAGAGGCTATGACTACTTTGCCACCACTCTCTCGGTAAGTCCTCATAAAAACGCGCAAAAGATCAATCAGATCGGCAGGAAAGCTTCCCAAAAATATCGGATTAAGTATCTGGAGACGGACTTTAAGAAGAGGGAAGGGTTTAAGAGAAGCGTAGAGCTAAGCAAAAGCCAGGGTCTGTTTCGCCAGGATTACTGCGGATGCATTTATAGTAGGCGCGAAAGAGAAAAAAGGAAGAAAACCGATGCCTAAGGTTATCCTTGGCTCCACCAAAGAGCGAAGCCTGAATGAGGCGGTAAAGGAAATCTTCCAGGGGTTTGGAGGAGGGAAAAGGCTTATTAAGAGCAGTGGTGAGGTTTATCTTAAGGTAAATGGAATTGACTTCAAGCCCCATGTGTTTACCTCTCCCCAACTGATTGCCTCGGTGATTGATTATTTTTACTCCGAGGGAGCCAGAAGGTTATATGTAATGGAAAACTGCACCCAGGGAAACTTTACCCGACTGGTCTTCCGGCTTTCGGGAATTGAACGGGCAGTTCGGGAGCACGGAGCCCGGCCCCTTTATCTGGATGAAGAAAAGGCTTTTCCCATTCACCTTCCCCGGCTGGGCTATCAGGTTGATTCCTCCCGAACCATTGTCGAGAAGCTGATCGAAAGAAAGACTGAATACACCTACATCAATCTCCCCAAGCTCAAGACCCATTCGATGACGGTGATGACCCTCGGACTTAAGAATCAACTCGGGCTAATTCAGCAGTACCATCGAATCAATGACCATAATTTCAACCTCCATAAGAAGATAGCTGATATCTACCAGGTAATTCAGCCCGATTTCACCCTGATTGATGCCCAGGAGGCCACCATTCACGGCCATTATCCTCCGGCAGGACTGGCAAAGGACTCGGTGGTTCCACTTGACCTGCTCATTGGGGGAGAAGATACCCTGGCGGTTGACACCGTGGCCTCCCGCATTCTGGGCTATGATATAAAAGAGGTGGAGCACCTCCGGCTCGCGGCCGAGCGGGGTCTGGGATGTGGAAAGCTGGAGGAGATGGAGATAATTGGAGATCTCTCTGCTTATACCCAGAGGTACTCCTATCAGCTTCTCCCTGAATTTCCCGGAGATGTAAAGATTATCGAAGGGAAGAAGCGCCTGTGCCGGGAAGGATGTCAGGGCAATACCATGGCAATGCTGCAGATGCTCTGGATCGACTTTAAGGGGAAAGGAGGCTTCACCATCGTAATGGGAAAGGGGCATGACCCCTCAGAGCTTGAGCAGATTAAGGGGCCGGTTTTAGTGGTCGGACCCTGTGCAATCACCGAGGTGGCCGCTACCCTGAGAGAGCGCCCGGGGAAAAAGCAGGTGTTTGTGGTTAAGGGCGACAATAATCTTCGGGATATATTCGCTGCTCTGGCCAGGCTGATGAAGGTAAATCCTCTCACCATGGTGCCCCTCAACCCTCTGACTCTCCTTGCCTTGGCCTTCAAAGCAAAACTGAAAGGGAGCAAGGCCACCATCCTTTCCCTCCGCCCTCGTTGAATCCCAAAAAGAGCAGAAAACTGAGGAGAGATCTTGGTGAGAAGTAATATAGGAGTCAGATCGTTATATTAAACATAAAAAAAGATTGGACTCGGAGGTCCTCAAAAAAGGTGGTAGTGGTTATCCATGAAGCAGAAGGCAAATATGTGTAGGTTAAAGCGAGTGGCGGCAAGTTCGATAAGATCAAGAAACATCCGCCTGTTTCTGGCATCAAGGAAAATAACCTGATGGTTTTTGCCGCGTGAAGCAACATGATAGACGGCGCTGGGAAATTTTATCCTCCATGGCCTTGACGTCTTCCCGATAATAAGGAAGGCAATAATAAAATTTAACCATTATGTTTAATGTATCGATCTGACCCCTTACCATACTGCTTGTCAAGTAAAAAATTAAGTAAGTATTAGTTTCTGGCATTTCTCCTCTTAAAGGGTAGATATTTAACAAAAACAGGAGCAATACTGTGGATTTGAAGAAAGAATTAGGAAGTAGAATTC
>JAUWWP010000503.1 GCA_030616835.1 Deltaproteobacteria bacterium
GAGTTGTTGAATCTTTCCCACAACCTCTTCCTGACTGATATTAATGGATGAATAGCCGGAGATAGCAAGAGGCACGGTGGAGATGAAGAGCATAATGAGTGTGAGCTTATAAAGCAGCTTCATTTTATTTTCCCCCCAAACTTCCCAGAAGGCTAAAAATTAAAACTCAAGCCCCAATAAAAAGGGCTTGATAAATCAAGCCTCTTATAAACCCAAATAATGCGTTAATGTAGGGGCCGATGTCCCTATCGGCCCGACCTGTCCTGAGCCTGTCGAAGGGATAAGGGTGGATACAGAGGTCCACCCTTATAATCCGTCTCAGGCTGGACTGCACCAAACAGGTACAAGCTTGTCCTGAGCTTGTCGAAGGATAAGTTGTTAATATACCAATAATTTGGATGTTTACGCATTATTTGGGTTCAACACATACGCATAGAAAATCAGCAAACAATTACCCTGGATCTGCTGTTGGAGGTGTGAGACCCCGGAAATACGCCGGGTCAAGGGCGCTCTGGACATTGATTGGCCTTGGGCAAGAGGCATAGGAAGTATTTCCGTCTTTATCGTTTATTACCAGGATATAGGGATACAATCCATTGGGAACCACTACTCCCATTCCATTTTTCCCATCCCAAACTACCGAGTCATCTGTGTTGATAATCCCCTCAACCGGCTTGATCAGAGTTCGGACGATATTACCGGCTTCATCCTGGATTATCACCCCCCACATCCGGACGCCAATATTGTCCATAATAACTGCTTCAATGGTAGTAGTATCATCAATTAGGTCACCGTCAGGAGATAGGGGATCGGGGGTGTGCCCCATACACGAGATTGCTGGTGGTATTTGATCGGTGGTATTTCCGAACATCCAGGTAAAGTCATCTTCCGGGTCAGGAATGCCATTGTAGTTGCCATCAAGCGAAGCACCATAAATATCAAACACACTGCCGCTTACGGTAACCTTAAAAATATCGTTCATATTGAGGGCAACACCCGGGGTAAAGATAGCCGTACGGTTTTCCGGATCGTATATGCAGGAGCCATCAATTGTTGTTGTGGTGTTAACATCCACCACATAGAAATTATTCGGTTTACAAACCGAGGTTCCATCCATATCCTTATTGAACCGGGCGTAAATTGCCGATGGGGAAGCGCTAAGTAAGCCGCTCGGGTAGTAATCTATCACAATCGGATGAGTGGTGCTCTCATAGAACATGACCTGGCCGGCGCCCTCGGCATTTCCTTCCACGCTTCGGGCCATCACCGTAGCTATCCCGCCGATCCGGTCTGATTGGAGTTTAAAGATCAGCCTCCCATCCATTTCGGTAAGAAGCTGTATTCCTGGAGCAGGATCCATATCTATTATCTCTGCATCAAGAATCGTCCCCCGGTCGGTCATCACCGTTATTTTCTGCCCGGACAGAGGCGTCCTGGCACAGTCGGTAATAACATTTGAGTTCACAGTGGTGAGGGAGAGCCCATCGGCGTAGATGTCTGGGGGCTCGAAGGTAAAACTTATCCGCCCGGTTGGAACGCCGGCAATTCCGGAGACATAGATAGTAACAAAGGCAGAATCCCGGCACTCCGAGTCAGCATAAGCCACGGTAAGGGAAGCATCAAAGATCCCTTCGGTAGAATAGGTATGTTTTATGGTTACCGGCCCATCAACAATAGGTAGGCTTCCATCACCAAAATTCCAGGTATAGACCAGAGTTGATACTCCCCAGCTTCCGGAACCATCGAAGGTTACCGGGGCGCCCGCGCATACGATTGTCGGGCTGGCGGTGACCACTGCCTGGAGTGCATCCTCCACTATCACCCATACTGAATCGCTTGCCTGACAATCATTTGAATCCGTAACTGTTACCGTATATATAGTTTCCCGGAAGACAGGGGAGGCCGTCGGATTAGCGATTGTACTGTCTGTAAGCTTACAATAATCCGGCTGATCGCAGCTCCACTGGTAGTTATAGGGCCCGGTGCCGCCGGAGGCCGTCGGCGATCCGCCAAGGACAACAACGGAGGAATCGCAAGAGGCGATGAATTGAGTGCTCCCGGCCTCCACGGTTAGCACCGGAGGCATCAAGCACAGCACTTCCGGCGGCGTTGGTTCCACAGGAGAAGAGCTAATCATTATCGCGTTTGATATCACTACCGGAGAAGATATCGGAACTCCCAGACCGGTATCAAACCCGGAAGCACTTCCGGTAAAGGTGACACTGCCTA
>JAUWWP010000240.1 GCA_030616835.1 Deltaproteobacteria bacterium
CTGGTCAGGGTAGATGAGGCCGTTAAAAGAATCCATGATCCCGATGACCTCCCACCCGTAGTTGTTGATGGCCGTGTAAACCACCGCCCGGATCACCGCGTTCAGGCCCGGACAATCTCCACCACCGGTTGAAATACCAATCTTCTTCATCTCGTCTTTCGCCATCTCCCTGTCCTTTCAAGAGGGGGGTTAGTAGAGTCAGAGCTTGATTTGAAACTTAAGATAGGATCACAGACAAAGACTATCTTTAAGAGTTTCGGTCAAGTTTCAAGTCAAGCTCTGACCCTATTCTATTTTTTTCATTTTGCAATTCGCCGCAGGCGGACTAATCTAAAAGACTCCTCCTTTGAGCACATCGAGGAGAAGGGCGCCGAATAGCAACAGAAAAACCGAGACAAAGATGAATAGCAGTGGAAAGGTCATCTTCACCGGCGCTTCCATTGCCAGCTTCTCGGCCCGCTGAAAGCGCTTGCTCCGAAACTGTGCCGATTGGATACGCAGCATCGGCCCCAGCCCGGTCCCCAGCTCCTCGGCTTGGATCAGATTGGAGACCAGGGCGGTAAGCTCCGGAAGCTGAACCCTCTCACCCAGATCCTTCAGGGCCTGGGCTCGGGTCTTTCCCATTTTCATCTCCTGAATAACCTGAAACATCTCCTCTCGCAGCGGCCCTTCCGCTGACTTTTCCACCAGCTTATTCATTGCGCTGGCAAAATCCAGCCCGGCCTCCACTGAAAGGGTTAATAGATCCAGGCTGAAGGGAAGCTCCCGGAAAATTGCCTGCTGGCGCTTTTTGATCCGGTCCCGGAGCCAGAGGTTAGGGTAGAAAAACCCCAGGACCAGGGCTAACAGGGGGATAGCCGGGTTACTCACCCCGACAAGAATAAGGGCAATCACCAAGAAAGCGGCGGCGGCGAGCTCCCGGAGCACCAGAAACTCCTCGGGAGATAGGGCCCCGGGCGAGCCGGCACTCAGAAGCTTTCTCCGCAGGCTGCCATAATAACCGCCAAGCCTTTCATTGGGATTGAGGGAGCTCAGGTACTGGGAGATGTTGATAAAGGCGTGATAGGGAGGAGATTTCTCCATCAATTCCTCCCGCTTCCCCAAAAGGCTGCCCGGAGTCCTCCTTGCTTCCTTCTTCTGCCTGGTGAGGCCGGTGACCAGGAGAATCGCTGCTCCCAGGATCATTGCAAAAGCCAGCAGCAATAGGAAAAATGACATCTTTTACAACTCCTCCAGTCTGCTTGAGGAAGCTCTCACTGGAGTTTTGACCTTTTAAAACGATGGGTTATTCAATCCTGGTACAGTGCGGGATTTCAATCACCTGACCCGGCGAAATCATAACCCAATCAGAGAAGCCGCGATAGTCCTTTTCTTGCACCCATTGGTATGTTCGTTTATTCTTTTCAAAAATTAGTACCCAGAGAGAAGCGCTTTTGCCAAGGTCAATCCCGATCAGCTCCTCCCGGCCAAGATTCCACAGAGCATCACCCTTTTTCAGGGTATATTTACGGTAACCATCAATTCTTACCCCATAGGTAAGACCCAGAGCTCTGATGGCAATCTCCTGAAGCTCTTCCGAGTCCACCGCAGTTATCGGAAGGGATAGATCTAAGCTCAATTTATCAATGAATATCCCAATTTTATTAATCAGCTTCATCTTCTCGGGATCGCCTTTAGCCTTCCGGAGCTCATTGACAATGTTTTTTAAATTATCGATCAGAGCTTGCTTGGAGCGAATAACTTCCAGCATTTCTCTCTTTTCAGCTCTGAAAGCCTGCTCCCTCTTCTCCTGCTCCTCCCTAAATGTCTTTTCCCTCAGTTTGAGTTCTTCTTCCTTTTGCCGCATTTTGGCTTCTGTCTGTTCGACGGTGGCATCTAATTCTTCTAATCCTGAAGGCTCAAGATCGGAACCCGCCGTAATTTTAGTGGGTAAAAGAAAAAGAAGCAAAAAGGGCAGTAAAAGAGGTAGGAGAACATAGGCCCTCATGGAGGCTCCTTTGGATGGACGCAAATTAAACCCTAATGACCAAAACTCAGATCCCATTTTTAACTCTCCTAAAAATTAAGGTTCTATATAGATAATAATATCTTCCAGCTTAGTTTCACCTGATAAGATAGCTCCGCCAATTATCCTCTGCTCCTCTTTCTGCGTGCTGGATATATTCAGGAGGGATAGTTTCTCTTCAAACCGGGCAGCTTGAGCCAGCCCTTTTTCCGAATCACCGCTTTTAAGGTGGCAGTAGCCTAAAAAATTGTAAGCCTGAAGGATCGAGGGTCGGCGCGAAATTGTTTCCGGAGGGGGTTGATTTTTGATCGAGGTTAAAAAATAGCTCTCTGCCTCCTTCAATCTTTTCAGTCTTTCATCCCGGGTTAATTCTGGCAGTAGGGATCGTTTTAAAGTCAGGATTCCGCAGTTGAGATTATATTTGTAATCATCAGGAAACTTACTTAAGGCCATCCGATACTCCTGGCTGCTGCGAGAAAGATTTTTCAAGATTAAATAAATGCAGCCGAGCTCATTATGTATCATGCCCGCAGTCTCTTCATCCGAGAGTCTCATCGCCTCTTCCAGAAGCTCAGCTAAACATTGCAGAACCTCCTGATCAGTAGGGGAAAGTTTCTCCTTGCGGGTGATTTGAGTGTATTCCAGAGCACTCTGTCTTCTAATTATCGAAACTACATTCTCCTGCATCCCACCATCTTCCTCTATCTCGCTAATAGCCTTCTTGGCCTGATGACAGAATTTGGTTCTGATGTAACTATAGAGGAGGTCTCCCGGATAGGCCTTTATCGCCCCAGGCACCATCGAGAAGTATTCCACTGATTTATCAAATTCTCCGATCAGCCGCCGGTACTGCCCCTCAAGGGCATAAAGAAAGGTGGGCTCCTGACCAGGATAGACTAACTTTAGGTAAGCAATATATTTCCGAAACTTTTCACTGAGCCTATCCACCTTCTTTCTCAAGACTTTATTGCCGGGATTCTCTCTAAACTGATTCAACCGCTCCTGTGAAGCCTTAATGAATCTAATCAGATCCGATAAATCGTTAACCTCCTCCGGGGAGAGAGTAGGGAGGGTTGGTTTTTCGGGCTCTTCCGTAGCAGCAGTGCCGAGCTCCGCCTCTGTCCTCGGCTGAGCTGGAGCAGCTGGATCGGCCCCTACAATCGAATGTATGGAAGCATTAATGTTAAAAAACACTGCCTCGGGCTCTCCGAGGAACAAGAAAAATAGGAGAGAGATAAGAATGGTTCTGTTCACTATACTCGGAGCTCTAAACGCTCTGTTTAAAATCTGCTTGAATATTGTGAAGTTATATGAAAAATTCAAATTGAAATCCACTAAACATCAATACTCACGATCTTCTTGATAAAGAAGGCTCCAATTGCCTCGAAGATAACGATCACGGCCAGGACCCCCCATCCCAGAGGTTCGGTGAAGAGTCGGGTGATCATTTTAGGTTCGAGAAAATACAGGATCAGCGCCAGCCCCAGCGGAAGCAGTCCAATGACGATCCCCTGAAGCCTCCCCTGAGCAGTAAGGGAGCGAATCTTTCCCTGAAGGGTGTTCCGCTCCCGGATAGTATCGGCGATCTGGTCGAACATCTCCGAAAGATTTCCCCCGGTTCCCCGCACGATATTTATCGAGGTAACCACCAGGTCAAGATCCGTGCTCTTAACCCGGGCAGCCAGATTATTAAGGGCCCTCTCTAACTCCACTCCCAAAGTAAGCTCCCGCAACATCAGCCCGAATTCCTCCTTCAGGGGTGGGCTGCCTTCCCGCCCGATTATCTCAATCGCCTGCACCAGGCTCAAGCCTGCCTTGAGTGAGTTGGATATCGTTGCCAGGCCATCAACCAGTTGAGCATCGAACCTCTCCCGGCGCCGCTGCTTGGCCCCTTTTAAAGCTATCCGGGGAAGGAAGAAGCCCAGAATCCCCAGGCAGATCGCCAGGATAAAGCTCCGGGTAAGGATGAATCCCAGGATCAGAAATACCAGAATGCTCAGGAGATTAAGGTAGAATATCTGCTCCGCCGAGAAAGGGAGAAACATCTCATCAAGCTCCTGGGAGGTTCGGGAGAGATATTTCTCTTCATAGCGTCGGAATCCCTTTCCGAACAGCTCTGCCCCGGCGTAGGAAAAGAGCCCTACCGAGGCAAAGACCAAGATACCGATCAGAACGGTCAGCCAGTTAAAGATCATTCTTAAGCGTAAGCGAGAGTCAAAAAGACGAGGCTATTCTATCAGGCTCTTGATGATGAACTCGCTCTCCTGATCCAGGGTTAGAAACTCTATCCCCATTCCCGGGGTGGCCGAGGCCTCATCGGGGTTGGGCTCAACTGTGCGGGTCACCTTTCCTTCTACCTTGATCAGAGGGGAGTCATCCCCGGAGACAGTGAATTCGAGGCTTACCGAGCTACCCACCGGCAGGGGATCCTCGGTCTCCAGGAAGATTCCTTTGATGCTGATATTCTTCGAGCATAGAGAGCTAAACTCCTCCAGGCTTTCGAACTTAATGCTTACCATAGTGCTAAGAGATATTCTCGGTGCCTCCCTTTTATCCATAACCTACTCCTATTATTGAGATCATTTCCCCAAATACTTCTCGGCCATCTCCAGTAGACTGGCCTCACCCTTGGCCTTCTGGAGATAGTCATCAGCTCCGGTTTCCTCCTTTAGTATTTTTAGTTCTTCTTCATCTTTGTTGGAAAGAAGGATTATCCGGGGCCGATAGTCTAACTGTTTTTGCAGCAACGAAA
>JAUWWP010000446.1 GCA_030616835.1 Deltaproteobacteria bacterium
ATTGTTTTGAACATTTAATATTTGAATTTTGAATTTATTTAGGGTTTAGGATTTTGGATTTAGAATTTACCAGTTGACATTTGGATTTAATGGATTTGGTATTTTGCTTCGTTCAGCCTTACCCTGGAGAAAGTAACTATTGTTATGTCAGAATTGCAGTAAAGGGGACTTAGCTTATGCGGGATATTCAGAGTCAAAGAGATCAACGAAATATCGGGATTCGGAAGGTTGGGGTAAAAAACATCCGCTATCCCATTGTTGTCCTAGATAAGAAGAACGGGACCCAGCATACCGTTGCCAGTATTAATATGTATGTCGACCTTCCCCGACACTTCAAGGGGACCCACATGAGCCGCTTTATCGAGATCCTGAACAAGTATCGCGGGCAGATCAATATCAAGAACTTTCCTACAATTCTTACCGAGATGATGCAACGGCTGAAAGCCCGCTCGGCCCACCTGGAGATCGAGTTTCCTTACTTTATTGAAAAAAAGGCTCCGGTAACCGGCGCCAGGAGCTTAATGGAATACACCTGCCGGTTCTGTGGCTCCATCCCTGGGGAGAAAGATGATATGGGGGGATTCTCTATTGGTATTAAGGTTCCCATCACCACCCTCTGCCCATGCTCTAAAGAAATCAGTGACCAGGGAGCCCACAATCAGCGCAGCCTGGTAAATGTTAACTTCCACTTCAAGAAGTTTATCTGGATTGAGGATATAATCTCCCTGGTAGAGAGCTCGGCCAGCAGTGATGTTTATGCCCTTCTGAAGAGGCCCGATGAAAAACACCTTACCGAAAGGGCCTATGACAATCCGATGTTTGTTGAGGATATTGTTCGGGAGGTGGCTAAGAAGCTCCAGACCAACCCTAATATCACCTGGTTCAGCGTGGAATCAGAGAACTTCGAGTCCATCCATAACCACAGCGCCTATGCCTTTATGGAGGAAGATAAAGGAGTAAGGGAGGTTAGTAGATGAATCCCGTTAGACCGCCTCAGGCGGATTGATGGGAATCTGCCTCGGACTGATTATGAATACTGCAGTAAAAAATTGTAAAGGAGGTCTAACGGGACGAAGATTACTCCCTGCTACTCCCTTCCGCCGTCGCTTAGCCTACTCCGCCGAAGTCGCTACGAAGGCCGGGAGCTATGGCGGACAAGGCTATTCCTTGCTATTCCCTGTTATTTCCTGCTATTCCCTGCTACTCCCTGCTATTCCCTGCTACTCCTTGCTACTCCCTGGTATTATTGTAAAGGAGGTCTACCATGGTGAAGATTAATCCCCATATCTTCCGGGAATATGACCTTCGGGGAGTGGTGGGCCGAGATTTAACCGAAGAGGTAGTCAATACTCTGGGCAAAGGATACGGGACCTATATGGCCGAGATGGGGAAGAATGAACTGGTAGTGGGCAGAGACTGTCGTCTCTCCTCTCCTGGATTCCGGGATGCCCTGGTGGAGGGAATACTTTCTACCGGATGTAATGTAACCGATTTGGGAGTCTGCCCCACTCCCCTGTTCTATTTTTCGCTCTTTAAGCTGGAAAAAGAGGGGGGGATGATGATCACCGGAAGCCATAACCCTCCGGAATTTAATGGATTTAAGATATGTGTGGGGAAAGATACCATTTACGGTGAGGAGATTCAAAGATTTAGAGAGTTGGTTGAGAAAAGAGAGTTCCGGAAGGGAGAAGGGAAGTGTAGCTTTTACGAGATCATCGAGCCTTATCAGGAGCGGGTTAAAGAGGATATAAAGATCACCAGGAGGATAAAGGTAGTGATTGATCCGGGGAATGGAACTGTTGGGGCTGTGGCCCCCAAGCTTCTGCGAGATCTGGGCTGTGAGGTAATCGAGCTCTATTGTGCTCTGGACGGCAATTTCCCTAACCATCACCCTGATCCAACCGTTCCGGAAAATTTAAAGGATCTGATTTCCCAGGTAAGGGCTACGGGTGCCGATTTAGGGGTTGGCTATGATGGTGATGGGGATCGGATCGGAGTGATCGATAGCCAGGGCAATATTATCTGGGGAGATCAATTGATGATCATCTTCTCCCGAGAGCTCCTGAAGGAAAACGCCGGTGCCTGCATTATCTCCGAGGTCAAGGCCTCTCAGAACCTTTATAATGATATTAAGAAACATGGAGGCAGGGCGATAATGTGGAAGACCGGTCACTCGCTTATTAAGAGTAAGATGAAGGAGGAAGGGGCAAAGTTGGCGGGAGAGATGAGTGGGCATATCTTCTTTGCCGACAGATATTTTGGCTATGATGATGCAATCTATGCCTCCTGCCGCCTGCTGGAGATCCTTTCCCGGACCGATAAAAAGTTGGAAGATCTGCTCAGTGATGTTCCCCGGGTATTCAATACCCCGGAGATCAGGGTGGATTGCCCGGAGGAGAGAAAATTTAAGGTAGTTGAGAAACTGAAAGCTTATTTTCGAGAAAAATATGAAATCATTGATGTTGATGGAGTGAGGATCCTTTTTGAAGACGGCTGGGGGCTGATAAGGGCGTCAAATACTCAACCAATGCTGGTACTGAGGTTTGAGGCAAACACTCCGGAGCGCTTGCAGGAGATCAGGAAAATGGTCGAGAGTAAACTGAAGGAAGTAGCATCCGACTTCGCCAAGGCTTCGTCGGACAGGGGGAATAACCGGGACTTGAACCCTTGAATCCTATCTATTGATATTTGGATTGTTTACCCAAAACAAATCG
>JAUWWP010000300.1 GCA_030616835.1 Deltaproteobacteria bacterium
AATTTATTTAGGATTTAGAATTTAGGATTTAGGGTTTCTCAGTTGATATTTGACATTTAGTCATTTGGCATTCATTTGACATTTGGATTTAGTTTCTTATCCACAATAATCCGGGGTGAGCCGAATATAATAATTGGTACCTATTGAGTAAGTTAAGTTGAGCCAACTGATCACAATCCTTTTGCTGATCTTCTTCAGCAGCTCAGCCTCCAATCAGATTGGAGTTGGGGCAAAGGCCAAGGCGATCAAGCAGGAGTTACCTAAAACTAAGCAAGAGCTGCGAGAGCTTCAGCGACAGATAGAGCAGGAGAGGAAGGCGATGGAGGCAGTAAAGCGACGGGAAGTCTCCGTCCTTTCCAAGTTAGATCAGATTGAGAGGGAATTAAGCAAAAAGGATAAGGAACTGGGAAGGATTCAAAAGAATTTGAAAACAGTAGAGGAAAATGTTGCTGCTACTACCTTGAGGATTGATCGACTACGCTCAAGGCTCAAACACCAAAGGAGTATAGTAAAGGCTCGAACGGTAGCGATGTACAAATTAAATAGAGGGGGCATGATCCCGATCCTCTTTGCGGCTGGTTCCTTCTCAGATCTTTCCCGAAGATATAAGCTTACCAAGATCCTTATCCAATATGACCGGGAGGTTCTGGCGGATTACCTTCAGAATCTGGAACTGCTTGATCAAGAGCGAAAGGCTCTCAGGGAAAGGGAGCAGAGACTGAGTGGGCTGGAAAAAGAGTTCAAGGAAAAGATTACGCAGGTAGCTGAGCAGAGGGAAAAGAAGGCCTTTCTATTAAGCCAGGTTAGAAGAAAGAAAGAGCTCCATCTGGAGGCTCTGCAAGAACTGGAGGAGGCTTCTCAGGAGCTTACCCGGCTAATTGTCAAGTTTGAGAAAAGGACCCACAGAAAGCAGGGGGAAGGATTTGCCTGGAGAATGGGAAGGCTTGATTTTCCTACCGAGGGGAAGGTAGTGGGGTTTTTTGGGAGGAGGGAGAATCCCCGATTTCACACCGCTACCTTCCATAAGGGAATTGATATTGAGGCTCCTGAGGGTGCTGAGATTAAGGCAATTCATCCGGGGAAGGTTCTTTATTCTGACTGGTTTAAGGGCTACGGTAAGATCGTTATCATTGATCATGGAGACAGCTACTATATCCTCTATGCCCATGCTTCCGAGCTTCTGAAAGCTGTAGGGGACGAGGTCAGGGAGGGGGAGACGGTGGCTTTG
Source organism: Deltaproteobacteria bacterium (assembly GCA_030616835.1). GTDB lineage: Bacteria > Desulfobacterota. The sequence goes on from JAUWWP010000300.1 coordinate 1,229, forward strand.
GTTGGGGATACTGGCTCCCTCGAGGGTTCTCGGCTTTACTTCGAAATCCGCCACCACGGCAGACCGCAAGATCCTTTAGTGTGGTTAAAACTAAAAAAGAGCTAGTATCAGGATTCGTATAGTGGTTAAGAGAGAACGCAACCTAGCGACGCCTGTTCTGAGCCTTCGAAGGGAAAGACGAAACGAGCCCTGTAGAAATAAGTTGCTAAATGTGATTACCTTCGATATATATCGAGAATTTTTTACGTGGCGAGCAGCGCAACCGAATAACGAATAACCAATGGAAGTCTAGTCAAATAACTATATGGCTGGAGTTATCAACAAAAATAGGTTCACTACCAGATTCTAAATCTAGGGAGATGAAGAAGGGGGGAAATATGTCCGGCAAAAATCAAAAGATGATTATGATTACCTTGCTCTTAATAATATTAACCGGTTTGATCAGCAGTGGAGCAGGCCAAAAAAACGCTGCCAGCGCAAAGGAAACCTATGAAGAGTTAAAGATTTTCACCGATGTCATGAACAAGGTGAAGAAGCTCTATGTGGAGGAAGTTGATACCGATGAACTGATCCAGGCAGCCATAAAGGGAATGATGAAGAAGCTTGACCCTCACTCTGCCCTCTTGACTCCTCAGGCTTACCGGGAGATGCAAGTAGATACCAGGGGAAAGTTTGAGGGACTGGGCATTGTGATCGCCATCAGGGATGAAGTTCTCACCGTAATCTCCCCTATCGATGATACTCCGGCATTCAAGGCTGGAATTAAAGAGGGGGATAAGATTTTGAAGATTGACGGAGAGACCACAAAGGGCATAACTCTAATGGATGCAGTCGGGAAACTCCGAGGCCCCAAGGGAACAAAGGTAACCATTGCGATAATGAGGGAGGAGTTTACCGAATCCCGCGAATTCACCATTACCCGAGATGTCATCAAAATCCCGAGCATCAAATCTAAGATGTTAGAGGATGGTTACGGCTATGTAAGAATTACCCAATACCAGGAAAGAACCAATCAGGATCTGGAAAAATCTCTCAGGGAATTAGAATCAAGCCCGGGGGGATTGAAGGGCCTGATCCTGGATTTACGTAGGAATCCCGGTGGGCTTCTGGAGCAAGCAGCTAAGGTTGCCGATCGTTTTCTTGACTCAGGGCTTATTGTTTACACTGAAGGAAGAACTCCCAGTTCAAATCTTAAGAGAGTTGCCCACAAGGAGAATTCTCACTCTAACTACCCGATGGTTGTTCTGGTGAACAAGGGAACTGCCAGTGGTTCGGAGATCGTCGCCGGAGCCCTCCAGGATAACGGGCGGGCGGTAATCATGGGAACCAAGACCTTCGGTAAGGGTTCAGTTCAAACGATCTTCCCCCTGAGAGAGGGCCTGGGGCTACGGTTGACCACTGCTAAGTGGTATACCCCTGATGGCTCCTCAATCCATGATGAAGGGATTACCCCGGACATTATTATCGAGCTCCCTAAGCCGTCCCCTTCTTCTAAAGAAGCCAAAGACGAGAAGATAAGCGATGAGGAGAAAAAGAGCGAAGTAGAGGAGGAGAGTAAAGAGATAGAAGATTATCAGTTAGAAAAGGCTTTAGAATACCTAAAAACCTATGTTAGGATGTCCAATTTCAAAAAAGCTGAAGGGGTCAGCCCTTAATCACTGCCAGCGGTCGGAGCCGGGCCACCTTCCGGGAAATCCCGGCGTTATGAACGACCTCCACTACCCGAGAGACATCCTTATAAGCCTCCGGCATCTCCTCAGCTAAGGTTTCCCGCCCGGCCGCCCGGACATAAATCCCCTGATCCTCCAGCTCCCGGGAAATTGATCTTCCCCGAGCAGCTTTCATTGCCCGCTTTCGGCTCATTACCCTTCCGGCACCGTGGCAGGTGGAACCAAAGGTCTCTTCCATTGCCTTCTGGGCTCCCATCAGGACATAGGAACATCTTCCCATATCCCCGGGAATAAGAACCGGCTGTCCGAGGGGACGGTAGCGAGCGGACACTTCCTTCCTTCCCGGGCCGAAGGCCCGAGTAGCCCCTTTACGGTGAACACAAACCTTCTTCTCTTTACCGTCAATAATATGGGTTTCAAACTTGGCAATATTATGGCAGACATCATAAACTAAACCCATCCGTAAATCCTGGGGAGAGAGCTTGAAAAGCTTCTCAAAGGCCTCCCGGAGCCAGTGGGTGATCATCTGGCGGTTGGCAAAGGCATAATTGACCGCACAGATCATAGCGGCGATATATCTTTTAGCCTCTTCCGAACTAAGAGGCGCACAGCAGAGCTGCCTGTCCGGCAGCTCAAACCCGTATTTACGGGAAGCCTGTATCATAATCTTAATATAATCATCGCATACCTGATGTCCCAACCCTCTTGAACCGGTATGAATAAGCACACTAACCTGATCCGGAAAAAGTCCCAGTGCTTGAGCCAGCTCATCATTAAAGACTTTCTCTACATAGCCCACCTCCACGAAGTGATTTCCTGATCCCAGGGTACCCAGTTGGGGCCTCCCCCTCTCCAATGCCCGATCACTGAGCATATCAGGATCTGCTCCCTCCATTGCCCCCCCCTCTTCAATGTATTCCAGGTCCTCATCCCGGCCGTAGCCCGAGGAGACCGCCCATTTAGCTCCCTCAAGAAGCACCTTCTTCTCCTCGGCCAAACTAAGCCGCAGCTCGCTCTTGGATCCCACCCCGGTGGGGATACTTCGGAATAATGCCTCTACTATCTCCCTCAACCTCTTTTCAATATCCTTTCGATGTAGCTCAGTCCGAACCAG
>JAUWWP010000007.1 GCA_030616835.1 Deltaproteobacteria bacterium
GCTAAATTTTGAGACAAAGCATAGGGAAAGGCATAGGCTTTCCAGTAAAGCCTTTCCTTCCAGGAGAAGGATACATTTAATCTTTTCCAAAGCCTTTTAACCTCATTGAAGCCAGCCCGGAAGATCTCCCAGAATCCGGGAAACAAATTCATTCCGATAAGTTGATTTAGGCCCTGATGATCCAGATAAACCCGCTTAAATTCATACCAGAGGGAGTTATTATGAGAGTGGATAACCACTGATCCAGGCTCAAACACTATTCGGTATCCTTCCTCCACTACCCTCTTTGCCCAGGCAAGGTCCTCTCCGAAGTCCCTTTTCTCAAAAGGACACCTCTCCCAGACTGCCCTCCGGATACAGGAACTGACATTATCGAAGGCAAATAGCTTAAATCTCTCCCGCGGGCTGAGCCTGTTAAGCTCTTCCAGGTCCTCTATCTCCTGAATCCTACGCAGCTCTCCTCCAGCAAACCAATCTCGCAGCCTCTCTCTTATGAAGGGATTGCAATCATCCCGGGGGATCTGGCGGCTGTAGGCCCCGGCTACTCTCTCATCCTCTACCAAGCACCTGACTAAAGATACCAACCAGTTCTCATCCTGAGGAAGAGCATCCTGGGTCATCAGAACTACATATTCCCCTTCCGCCTTGCTCACTCCTAAATTTCTGGTTAAGCCATGGTTAAAATCCTCTTTACGAATTTGAAATATCCTCGCTCCAAAATCTCTGGCAATCTCTATAGTCCGGTCGGTAGACCTCGAGTCAATGCAGATCAGCTCCCAGCGATAACTGCTCCTTTGCCGCTCAATCATCTTTAGAACATCAGCAAACTCATCCCCGGCATTGTGGGTGGGAATAACTATTGAAACCCTCTTCTTACTCATTAAACATAAATCTATAAATTTGCACTTTGCTCATAATTTTGACAAATATTATCATCTTCTCACTCATCTGTCCAATCCTTTAATTCCTTCGACAGGCTCAGGACAAGTAACTCAGGAAGCCTTAGGCAATTTTTATTGATAAATTCCCTCTTTTCTGATAAAGAATAGAAGAAACTGAGAGTGAGTATCAAAATGAGAAGACACCGAGTAACCGAAGAAATAGTAATCTTCTTAAGCTTCACTGCCCTAACTTTTGCCCTGACCTATCCCGGTATACTTCGAATATCCACACATTTTATGTGTGATACCGGTGATGGCTTTTTAGGGGTATGGAACCTGTGGTGGTTTAAGACCGCATTACTGGAGTTCCATACAAATCCGTTCTATACCACACAATTTTATTATCCGGAGGGGGTAAGCTTGCTCCTTCACAACTTCAACCCTTTCTATGCTCTAATTTCAATACCCTTGCAGTATCTGTTCAAAATGGAGGTTGTCTTTAATTTGATTGTCCTATTTTCTTTCATTATGGCAGGATTCGGTATGTATCTCCTGGCACGCTACCTCACTGATAACCAATCGGCTGCCATCATTGCGGGAATAATCTATACCTTCTGTCCTTACCACTTTGGACATGGCCTTGGACAGTTGCATATGATCTCACTGGAATGGATACCATTCTATATACTCTATCTATTTAAGACTTTCCGACAAGGAGGATGGAGAAATGCCGTTCTAACTGGATTTTTTCTCATACTGATTGCTTTGAGCTCCTGGTACTACCTATTCTATTCATTCTTCTTCACGCTTTTGTTCTTGACTTACCAACTCGTAGTTAACAAATCCAGAGTTTTAAACCGAACCTATGTTCAGAACTTCCTTCTATCGCTCCTGACATTCTTCACGCTTATGTCCCCTCTGCTAATCCCCATAATTCACATCTATTTGACCCAACAATTCTACGGAGTGCATGACCCGATCTACTGGTCGGCGGATCTCCTCAGCTTTTTCATACCTGGCGATATCTCTACTTACGGAGAATATTTCCGAAAAGTCTGGTCCAGGTTTTCCGGCAATACCGCGGAGAACTCTAATTATATAGGCTACATTGTCCTTTCTCTGGCAATCTATGCCCTGATAAAAGTGAAGGATGCGAAATTCTGGGCAGTTTCGGGACTGATATTCTTTGTTTTGACTCTGGGACCTTACCTGCGGATTATGGGAGTAAATACCCAAATCCCTTTGCCATATTTATTACTTCACCGCTATGTACCGCTCTTCTCATTTACCGGCATAGCCGAACGCATCCATATCATGCTAATATTCTGCCTGGCGATCTTAACCGCTCTAACAATTAAGACATTATCCAGTAAGATAAATAGGAGCCCTGTAAGCACTATGCTCACAGCTATAATCGGGATTTTAATTATAATAGAATATCTGGCAGTACCCTATACTACTACCAAGGTCGAAGTCCCTGAATTTTATTGGCGGATGGCTGAGGAACCTGATGACTATGCAATAATCGATATCCCCCACCATTTTGCCATAGTCTCCCTATACTTTCAGACAATTCATAGAAAGAAGATGGTATCAGGCTATGTTTCGCGAACCCCTAAAAAATCTTTAGAGTTCCTGCGATCAATTCCTGTCATCAGCGATTTATTTTTCTTGGAGCAAGAGGAACACCGTTATCCCGAGCCAGTGAAACTTGCCCGCTCAATATTTGATCGGAATAATATTAGATATATTATCCTTCGTCCCATTGAAAGAAAAGAGCTTCTGGAAAGAGAACACGAAATGCCCCCCATTTTTAGGAAAATGCTTCATCGATTTATAAAAATCGAGGATTTCCTGGAAAAAGAGCTTAAGCTTCCGGTAGTCTATGATGACGGAGGAACATACCTATCCGGAGATCCTTCTCGGAATGAGTATTATGTGAATGGGGGAATAAAAGTGTATGACTGTCGAGAGTAATGTGAGCCCTTACTGCTAGTCATCCGCTTTCTCCAGTAGCTGAACAATCTGGCGGATCGAATCGGCCTGCTCGACATTGGGATCAAGTCTCAGGGCATGGCGGAAATGAAATAGAGCCTTTTTATTTTCCTTAAGGTTATTATAATATACCACCCCCAAATTAGAGTGGGCCTCGGCATACCTCTGATTTAACCGCAGGGTTTCCTCAAACTCTTTGATTGCCTCGTAATTTAGACCCCTTTTATAAAGCATAATCCCCAGATTAAAATGGGATTTAGTATGCTGGGGATCCAGACTTATTGACTTCCGATACTGGGCTATTGCCTTATCAAGCCAGCCCTTTTTATGATAGGCATTGCCCAGATCAAAGATTGCCTCTACATTAACCGGGTTAATCCGCAGGCACTTCTTATACTCGGTAATCGCCTCATCGAGCAGGCCCCTTTGCTCATAGCCCAGGCCGAGATTAGCATGGACCCTATCTTTAAGCGGTGCCTTCTTTACCGCATCCTTCCATAATTTAATATTGCTGCCCCAGACCGGATTCCTCTTGATCGTTCCCAGAGAAAAAATCATCAGGATCAAAATCAAAGTCCCCATCATCCGGAGAGAAGAGAACCGGAAGGATAACTCTCCTGCCCTGCTTGCAGAAAACTTAGTGATAAGTACCCCCATAGTCAGGAAAAATCCGACGGAAGGGAGATAGGCACGGTGCTCAGCCATAACATCCTGAAGGGAAACAATGCTTGAGGTAGGAAGCAAGGCAATAAAATACCAGAGGATGCCGAAGGAAAGTAGCGGAATTTTTTTATGCAGGCGTAAAGCTATAATTACTATTATAGCAATTATCGCAGTCGAGAACAGAACCGCTGGCTCGCCCAGGGAGGTCGAGGCGGAAAAATCCGGATCGGCACTTTGATTATGGGGAAAGAAAAGTAGATTTAGATAACCAACCATTACATGCAGACCACTTAGCAGGTTGGAGTAAATGCTTCGGGAAAATTCAGTATTACCCAGAGCCCCAAAAATGCGGTATCTCAGGATTAAAAATAACATTAAAACCATCCAGAAAGGTAAGTAGTAAAGCCCCAGCCTAAATCTTTCTTTCAGGCTCTCTGGCTTATGACGAAATATGAAAACAAAGTCGTAGAGGAAGAGAATAAACGGGAGGGTGGCGGCAAGCTCCTTGGTAAGAAGGGCTAATGGAAAAAAGAAAATGGAAAATAAAAGATAACCTTTGCGGCTGGGGAAAATAGAGGGAGTCTCCTGACCTTCCCCCCGGGCTTTAATAAAAAGGTAGAGGCTTAAGAGATAGAAGGTGGTGCAGAGCACCGAGGAGCGACTAATTATGTAGGTTACCGCTTCCGTCTGGATTGGATGAACGACAAAGAGCAGCGAGGAAAGAAGAGCCACCGAATTAGCCTTCTGGTTTAAATGGTCCGATGAATAAGCCTTCGACATACCAACAATAATAAAGTATACCAGGATACCATTCAAAATATGAAGGAAGAGATTAACCAGATGATAACCCCACTCACTGGTTCCCCCAAAGTGGTAGTTTAGAGCAAAGGTTAGAAAAAGAACGGGGCGGGTCCCGTTATCACGGAAAATCAAAGGAAGATTTCTTAGGTCCCTTATGCTGGCATTTTCGACAATTGCCTTGAAGTCATCGAACTGGAAACCCGCTCTGAAAGAATTCTGGTATATCAACAAGGAAAGAAAAGCAATTAAGCCTATTGCCAGTAGGTAGAATTTTAACTGATTCGCCAGCATTTACTTACTCTCAGAGCTTATTATTGTCGATCGAGCCGCTCAAGGTTATGATGTGCCTTCCCAAAAGCCGGTTTAATTTGTAAAGCCCGGTTAAACTGGAGGCGGGCCTTTTCCTTATTGCCCTTCTTCAAATAAGCCACCCCCAGATTATTGTATGCCTCCACATCCCGATCATTGATCCTTAATGCTCTTTTAAACTCCTTGATTGCCCCGTCTACCCTGCCCTGAGCCAGATAGGCAACCCCGAGGTTGTCAATTGCCTGGAGATGGAGGAAATTATCCTCCAATGCCTTCTTAAACTCAACTATAGCCTCATCCGCCATTCCCTTTCGGTAATAAATTGCACCCAGAAGGTTATGGGCATCGGCATTGTGCGGCTCGATCTCCACTGCCTTTCTTCCTGCCTGCAATCCCTCATCGTATCTTCTCTGATTCATCCGAACCAATCCTAAATTGAAATAAGCCTGAGCATAATCGCTTTTAATAGCTATTGCCTTTTTTAACTCTCTAACGGCATCATCATGCATTCCTTTTTTCAGATAGGCAATTCCCAGATTCATCTGGGCCAGGACATAGAGGGGGTCATAACCTAAAGCCTCCTGGTATTTAATCAGAGCCTGATCCGGCATCCCTTTCTGCTTCAAGGCATTGGCAAAGTTATTGATAACCCTGGCCTTGCGGGGAGATTTTTTGAGGGTATCCTTCCACAGAGAATAATCATCTTTATAAACCGAATTGCGACTAACCACACCTAAAGAGCAAAACAAAACGATACCCACAAGTGCAGCAGCTATCACTGCCCCGGCCTTTCTGAAAGAAGATCTTTGAGAACCGAACACGGCTAATTGATGAATTAATGCACCTGCTAACAGGCAAAAGCCGAGGGAAGGAAGATAAAGTCGGTGTTCGGCCATAACATCGTCGAGGGGAACTATGCTGGAGGTAGGCAGTAAGGTGACGAAAAACCAGAAGATGCCAAAAGCAATAAGCTTATTATTTGACAATACCTTCAAAGCTGCGATCAGGATAAGGATAATCGCTCCCAAAGAAAGGATAACCGATAATTCAATGATTGAGGTCGAGATAGGAAAATCGGGATCCACATTCAAATTCACCGGGAAGAGGAGCAGGTGGAGGTAGTTTGTGATAACCCGCGCCTCGGTGAGAAGATTGGAATAGATACTGCGGGCATGAGGGAGACCACTACCTTGTTCCAGAAGATAATATCTTGAGAGGAAGAAACCAAGAGGAATAAGAAATAGTGGCCAGTAATATCTACGTAATCGCAGGAGAAAACTCTTCTTATTTTTCCCGGAAATAAAAAAATATTCATATAAGAGAACAATAACCGGGAGAGTAGCGGCAATCTCCTTGGTTGCCAAGGCGAGGAGAAAGAAGAAAATAAAGAACAAAAAATTGAAAACGGAAAGGCCCGGCCCGGCTTGCCCAGACTCTTTGGATTTCCCCCAGGCTCTGATAAAAAAGGAGAAGCTTAAAAGATAGAAAGTGGTGCAAAGCACTGAGGAGCGGCTAATTATATAAGTTACTGCTTCGGTCTGAACGGGATGAGTGATAAAGAGCAGTGAAGAAATCAGGGCTATCCTTAATGATGGGATAGAGGAACTTTTCCCCGGCAAGATAAAATACCTAAAGCTTAAATTTACGATAAAAAAGAGCAGTAACCCATTTAGTATATGAAGAAAAATATTGACCAGATGATAGCCCCTTGTTCCCAGCCCCCCGAAATGGTAGTTGAGGGCAAAGCTCAGGAAGAGCAAAGGGCGGGAGGGATTAAAGGCTATGATAGAGCCTAGATCCCCTATCTTCTTTATCCTGGGATTGTCCACTATGGTATATTTATCATCAAAGTGAAAGGAAGCTTCGAGAGAGTTAGAATAGATTATCAGGGAGATCAGAATAATTGAAATCAAAGCGATTGCATACCTTATAAAATTTTTTCGACTCATCACAAATTATTAAAGGTGAACAATTAAATCTAAATGTGAATAGATAGGATCCAAGTACCTGCTATTCCTTGCTACTCCCTGCTATTCCTTGCTACTCCCTGCTATTCCTTGCTACTCCCTGCTATTTCCTGCTACTCCCTGCTATTTCCTGCTACTCCCTGCTATTTCCTGAAATAAAAAGTTATTGTTTTCGAAAATAGTTAGTGAGATTTCTTAAGCCCATAATCAAGGTTTTCCAGGGGCCGCGATTCGTGCATTTTGAGTACTGCAGACCCAGAGAGATCAAAAAGATGATTTCGAAAAACAGATTCGGCGGCAATTTGATGACCATTTTAAGGATCGGTTTTAATCGGGGGAAGATAGTTCCCAAAGCACTGAGCTTGTGCAGATTGACGATCTCTTGAATGTGATCCTGCTGCAAGGGACTGTCTTTAAAATAGGTCTGACCAAAGTTGTCAATATTATAATCTTTTCCCACCAGGCCCTCCTTTAGAGCGTAATCTCCTAACGCGGTGCGGGGATAGGGATGATAGATAAAAAATCGGGGGAAGTTGGCTTTGATCCTTGCATTGATCTCCAGAGTTTTATAGGCATCTTCAAAGGTTTCATAAGGAAGGCCCAGCATATTGAAGGTAAGGAACCTTAATCGGTATTTTCGCAAAAGCTGAGCGGCGTTAATAATGTCCTGATCACTGGTATTTTTCCGGAGCAGCCCGTTTCTGGTTGATTCCCTTCCACACTCGACACCGAATTGGACGGTGACGCACCCGGCTTCCTTTAGGCCTTCGGCCATCTGCTCGGTAAGGCTCTCTGGCCGAATGTTACAGATAAAGGGAAGATTAACTTCTTTTTGATATCGAGATAAAAATAAATCAGTCCACTGAGGGGAAAGAAGAAGGATGTCGTCAACAAAATAAATGGTCTTGACCTGAGGATCTGCCTTCAGAAGTCTAATCTCAGCGATAATATTTTCCACATCCCTTTGCCGAACATATTTGCCTTTGTCCAGTAAAAGAGAGCGAAGCTGCTGGTTGAAACAGTAGCTGCATTGATAAGGGCAACCCCGGTTAGTAATAAGGTGTCTGATGGGATCTTTTCTAAAGAATTTATATTTTTGATAGAGGGAACGATCAGGAAAAGGAAGGGTATCCAAATCATTGATTAACTCCCCGAAATCGTTTTTAATAATTCTTCCGTTTTCCTTAATCCAGAGATTTTTAATATTTTGGATGTCCTTTCCCTGATCAAGGCGGTTCAGGAGCTCGAGTAGCGCCTTTTCTCCCTCACCCCGGCAGATTATATCAATATTAGGATCAGCGATTACTTCCGGGAAGAAGGTAGGATGTGCCCCTCCCAGAATGATAGGCACCCGAAGTCTTTGCTTAAGTTGACGAGCAATCTTTAGAGCCCAGAGATGGCTGCCGGTGATGGTAGAAGAGGCTACAATATCAGGGTTTGCCCTTTCAATGGCTGAGATCAGATCTTTTTCCCCTCCTGCCAAAAAGAGCTCACAGCGATGCCCGTGGAGCTTAAGATAGGAAGAGAGGTACATCAGGCCCTGGTGTTCGAGCCAGATGTTTTGAAAAAAAGCAATTTTCGCCATTTTATAAAATTTTTACCTACTCATTCACCATAGGGAATAAGACTGATGTAGCCAATCTGCATTTTTGTGGGAAAGCTCACTGGATCTAAACGTAGTCGGGTGATAACTCCGCCCATCTGCCAGTAAATATTGCTGCCCACCGGTACCTGATAGGTGTGAAACTCACTATCAGCGATGACGGGAAAACTTAGATGCTTCCTCCCTCCCCAGGTTTGATCATCCTCGGTCATCCAGAAGATCTCACCATTTCTCCTCGGTGGAGGCAAATAGGTTAGCCGGGGAAGCCTCATCCTGATTACAATCATTTCCACAGTTAGTGAGGGAACCCTGATTTCAGGTCCTATCAGGTAGGGATCCTCTCCGGTTGCCCTTAAGATAGGAGATGATATACCCATATTCTCTTGATCAGCCGATAACATTACCTGATTTGCCAGTTCCCATTGACCAAGGTCTCTTTTCTGAGAAAAGTCCCAGGCTAACACTTTACTATACTCTTCTGCTCGGCGTAACTCTTCCCTTTTCTGAGCCAGCGATCTTATCTGTTGGGTAATCTCTCTAAATCTCCCTTGCGAAAGGTATTCAAAAAAAATAGCATTCTTATCAGTTATTAAAGCATCTAAAAGATCGGGGGGGTTAACTGATTCCATAGAATTTCTTTCATCAGCAAAAAACACACTTTCGCTGATCCTGGAGATTCTCTCTGAACTTCCGGTTCCTTCAAGATGCTTAAATCGCCAGATAAAGGTAGGTTGATCGCCTAAAATAAAATAGTATTCATGAAAGGATTCAGGTAATACTGATTTAAACATAACATCAAAAAAGAAGCTATAATTATCCATTCCTAAGAAATAAAAGATACTTCCCGGTGGAAATCTTGAGGGATTTCCCCGGATAAGATTCTCCATAGAGGAAACTATTCTTTTATTTTCATCACACCTACTTTTCCAGATAATGTTTTCCTTGATTGATATCAGGCAATAAATGATGATTAACAGAAATAATAGTCCGGTAGAAGTTTTTCTTCTAATACTAAATTTTTCCTCTAATAATGAGATTAGAAGGATACAAAATCCCACCATCGGGAGATATAAATAGCGATCTCCTTCGATCTTTAATAGATGAGAGGAGTTAACCAGAGGGATAATGGTGATTAATATCCAGGTTAATCCAAAGAAAAATTCTTTATTTAGAGTGATAATTCTCCTTCGATAAGAGAGGATCAAAAGAAGGAAAAAAATCAGGGTAAAACCAGCAAAAATGAGATCCCTCCCCTCACTCATTATTGAATAATTGGAATAAATCATATTATAAAAGACATTGTAAAACAACCTGGGCAGATGGTAAGACATTTGTGGGAAAAAGCTGGATAGGGTTATCCTTTGAAACTCATACCCCCCCCAACCTCCCAGGACATACCATCTCCATCCCAGGAAGATGGCCAATAACAAGAAAAAAGGAATATATAATTTAACTCCATCAACTAACTTAGCTTTTGCTGAATAGAATCGCCTTCCTCCCCACCACTGATCATAGGCTATTATCAAAAGGGGTAGAATTATCATCGTCTCTTTACAAAGGAAGGACAATCCTGCAAAGAATAAGGCGAACAAATAGAATTTATTTTTCGCCTTCAAACGAAATTTAGCAAAATACCAGATAGTTGTAAGACAAAAAAGAGTTCCCAGGATATCTACTCGGTAGACAAACCGGACAGAAGTCTGGATGCAAACAGGATGAATGGCAAAACAAACTCCCGCAATTATTCCCTTTTTCTTATCATGGGAAAAAAGATTTATTAAGGAGAAAACCAGAATTGAGTTGAAAAAATGAAGGCTGAGGTCAATTAGATGATAGCCAAGAGGGTTCAACCCGGAGATCCAAAAATTAATTGTCATTGAAAAATAGCCCAGAGGACGGAACCAGAATCCATGAAACATGTCAGAATAAAAGAGTGACCAGAGATCCTTAATAAAACGGCCGAGAGAGAGAAAGTAAAAATCCTCGCAGAAAAAGTAACGCCGAAGAGCCCATCCCTGAATGCCCACCAGGAGAACAAGGATAACGGAGAAACCTATAATCCAGCTTCCTCGACCCTCTTTTTTTATACTTTGCGATTCAATAACTTTGTCACTCATAATAGGTATACTTGTCAGTTAATTCTATTTTCTTCTTTTCCTGAGCCTGTCGAATGGCCTGTCCTGAGCCTGTCGAAGGAATGGAAACTATTAATATAATATTAGTATTTTCCTAATATTAAATCAAGGTATATGTTCGTCGAAGTTTCCCAGTTTTCAGGTAAAGATTAGAGGGGTAATTCACCTAAAGCGGAAGCCCCCTAATATGATTTGGATAATCCACCTACTGTCCTGAGCCTGTCGGAGGATAGGCGGACTAAATACTGGTGCTCGTTCATCCTTCCTTGTCCTGAGCTTGTCGAAGGAGTAGTTCTACGGAGAAGAGAGAAACTCCCAGCAATCTAGTATAGGAAACGTGGAGTATTCTTGGGGAAAGTCCTATTCGCTGTTCTTATTGACAGTTGAACATTTTAAGAATATATTATTAAAATGATATCAAAGAGGAAAATCAGAAAAATCTTACTAATATTTCCTCCCAGCACCGTAAAGGCTGGTGGGCTGCGCCATTGTATTCATCCTTTGGGAATTGCTTACCTGGGAGCAGTTTTAAGGGAGAACTATCAAGTTAAACTGCTGGATGCTACTGCTGAAGGCTACGAAAATTTAGAAGATCTAGGAACGGGATTGGTGAAATACGGGTTATCATATCAACAGATTAAAGAAATAATCTCTGATTACTCCCCCGATTTGGTCGGGATTACCTGCCTTTATTCAACGCAATTTCCTTTCGTGAAGAGGATCTGTCAACTTGCCAAAGAACTCAGCTCAGAGATTATAACCGTCATTGGGGGCTATCACCCCACTTTTTTAGCAAGAGAATGCTTAGAGAAGGAGAGAAGTATTGACTTTATCATCCTGGGCGAAGGGGAATATACCCTGCAAGATATACTCAGACAAATTGAACTCGGAAAAGACCTCACCCAGGCAAAGGGGATTGCCTTTCGACAAGGTGATAAGCTTCAGATTAATCCGAAAACAAATTACATCGAAAACCTTGATGAGTTACCCTTTCCTGCTCGTGACCTTCTACCAATGGAAAAATACTTCTCTATCAATATTCCGATGAGCACTACCTCGAAATACAAGCGGTGCACCTCAATCCTGACCTCCCGGGGCTGCACGGCTAAGTGCATTTTCTGTCCTTCTCCCAATTTCTGGGGCCATCATTACCGCGCTCGTTCCAAGGAAAATGTTCTGAAAGAGCTGGAACTCTTGATTAAAGATTATCAGATTCGGGAGATTCAATTTCACGATGACAATCTCGTCCTTGACAAAAAAAGGGCTACCGAGATCTTTCAGGGAATGATTGACCGAAAATTGAGACTGTGGTGGAACACCCCCAATGGCATTGCTCTCTGGAAGCTGGATGAACAATTATTGAAACTGATGAAGGCCAGCGGTTGCTATGAATTAACCTTAGCTATTGAAAGCGGAGATCAAGAGGTTCTCTCGAAAATAGTCAAGAAGCCTCTAAATCTGAAAAAAGTGGGGGAGCTTACCAGAATTATAAAGAAATTGGGGATTGAAACTAATTCCTTTTTCATCGTCGGCTTTCCTGGAGAGACCAAGGAGCAGATCCGCAGAACCTTCGAGTTTGCAAGAAAGCTTAAACTGGATTGCTCTTACTTTTTCATTGCTAGTCCCAGTCCCGGAAGCAGGCTTCAAGAAATCTGTAAGGAAAAGGGCTATCTTCGGGAGGATTTCAAATTTGAGACTATTGATTATTACAAATCAAACTATGAGACCCCGGAATTTACCTCCCAGGAACTGGAGGAATTAAGAAACCGGGAATATATCAAATTTAATTTGGGCTTGATTTACCGCAATCCAATAGCTTTTCTGAAGAGATACTTTCATATTTTCACTACCAACCCGAAATATTTGTTTAAATATTTCATTGACCGGTGTTGGCCTTATTTAAGGCCAAAGATAAACCTCACCGCAGAAACGAAACTTTAAGGCAGAGACAGTATTTATGATTTGTTGATAATTAAAAAAGGAGGGCTTTCTTAAGTCTTAAGTCCTTTTTAAATGGCTAATCCGTCTATATGGGAAAATCTTTTCCTTTTTCAATATTTTTAGGTTCTTCTCCGAAATGATGTCTTCAAAACAGTAATTACTCCGTATATAAATACTTCGAGTGAAGATAGGGGATTGGTAATTATGAAGAGGAGGTATCTTTGGATAAAGAAGATGGGATTTCGGAAAAGCAGACCCAGGTTAAAAATAAAATACTCCTTATCCCTGAGTTCTTCTAAATCCCGGGAGGTAAACTCCGGGGTTTCATAATTTGATTTGTTGAAATTTATGGTTTCAAAGTCAAAACCCTCCTTCAGGTAACCCCTTTCTTTACAGATCTCATAAAGTTTTGAGCCCGGAAGAGGATTGGCAATATAGAATCCGGCACTGGTCAACTTCAATTTTCTGGCAAAGAAAAAGGTTCGGCGTATCTGCTCTTTGGTTTCCCCGGGAAAGCCAACAATAAAAAAGGAATGGGTCCGAATCTTTAATCTCTGAATAATTCTGGTCAATGATTCCACCCGGGCTAAATTTAAGGGCTTCTTGATTATCTTTGATAAAACCTCTTGATCACCACTCTCGATAGCCAGGTCCAGTTCGTAGCAGCCGCTGGCTTTCATAAGCAGCAATAACTCCTCATCCAATCTCCACAGGGTAATTCCATTGGGGGTGCTCCAGAAGATCTTTAGTCCCCGGTCAATTATTCCCTGAAATATCTCCTTAGCCCTTTTTTTATCTAAGATTAGATTATCATCGCAGAATTGAATCTCCTTGATCTTGTATTCCTTAACCAGCAGTTCAATCTCATCCAGGACATTTTCTGCTGATCGGGCGCGATAGCGGTTACCCCAGAAGTTAGCGGATGAGCAGAAGATGCACTTAGCCGGGCAGCCCCGGGAGGTAATGACCGGTGCCCAATATCTTGATTTTGAGATACCACCCATCGGAATGTTAATCTTGGAATATTTCTCCATAGGTAAAAGTTCCCAGGCAGGGAAAGGTAACCCGTCAAGTTCTTCAATATATCTGGTTCTGGGATTGACCTGAACCTGACCGTCTGTTCTAAAGGTAATTCCTTCAAGGTCGGCGTAATCCTGACCGCTTTCCACTCGCCTTAATAAGCTTGGCAATGTATCTTCCCCCTCACCCAGGATAATAAAGTCAATGCTTTTCTCACTTAAACTTTCGCTTGCTAAAAATGAAGGGTGAGTCCCCCCGACAATTGTGAGGATTATCTGGTTAGTCCCTTTGGCCAGTTGACAGATCTTTCTTACAAAAGGGAATTGGGAAGAATAGAGACAGGTAATACCTACTACATTTGGTGAATACTCGGTGATCCTCTTCTTGATCTCTTCTTCTGATAATCCATATTTTAACAGGCCATTTCCCAGATTCTCGACATTTCGATGACCTTCAGCGGTAGCATCTAATAATTTAACCTTATAATCTTTCTTTAGAACCGCCCCCAGGTAGGCAATTCCCAGAGGGGGAGCGCAGTTGCGCGGCTGGCCAATTGCTTGTGTGCTCGGTGGATAAATTAATAAAATTTCTTCAATCGCTGACATTTTTATAATGCCCTCAAATTACACCCAAAAAGCTCATTTTTTTGGTTAACTATGTTTTGCCAGATAAAAAATCAATGATCAACTTAGCCAGCTCCTCTGGTCTTTCTTCCGGCAATAGGTGTCCGGCAAAAGGAATGATCTCAAACCTTCGAGCTCCCTGGATTTCATCATATAATTTTTTCCCCCAGGAGACCGGAAGATATCTATCCTCGGCCGCCCAGACGATCATCGTCGGTTTATCAAATCTGCGCAGTTCATCAGCGATCTCCATGGTGTATCGGCAATCACCGGAGAGAAGAAACCTCCGGAATCTTCTTTTCCGCTCCCGAGTGGTATAAATCGGCCGTAGATATTCACTGATTACCTCATCCGTTATCCGTGATTTATCATAAACTGATACCTTTAAGCCAAATTTTGAGCGGTTGAACAACTTCATCAACCAGTAGGACTCGGATATCCAGGCGGTAATGGGAAATTTAGCCAATCGCATCCTCAGCTTCACCCGGGGTACTGGCCAGTTATCGTAAGCCACACAATTAGTAAGGATAAAATTATCTACCCGATCCGGATGCCGGGCAGCAAAAATCTCCCCACAGGCACCACCCTGATCGTGGGCGATAATAGTGGCAGTGTCAATCTTCAGGGCATCCATAAATCCCCTGATCATCTCTGCCTGGGAGGGCATAGAATAGTCCTCTTCCAGAGAAACCCGGGTATCACCCAGCCCCAGCAGATCAGGAGCACAGCAACGATATTTAGAGCTCAATCGCCCAATTACCTTCCTCCAGAGGAACGAGGAAGTAGGATAGCCGTGGATAAAAATGATCGGGGAGCCATTTCCTTCGTCAATATAGGCAATTTTTGCCCTTCCAACCTCAACAAACTTTTTGAGAACCGGGCAGGCCTTCATTAGTTTAAATGACAAAACCCAGACTTTCTGAACCTTTATATACGAAGACTATTTTCACACATTACAGCTCTTTAATAATCCTAAATTTTATGAAATATTAACATAATCCTGTTAAAGACACAAGCTCTACAATAACCTAGCGATTACAAAATAATTGACATTGCCTTCTTATAAGAATATTATTACCTTTATCACCTATAAATATTTTAAGCCGTATTGTAAATTTTATTTCGCTCAACCCTTTAATTTTCATTCTCTAAAATTCAAGAGTTTAAATCAATGCAACCAATTGAGAAGATTTTGTTAATTTACCCCCAAAGCGTCACAACGGTTGGCCATCCACGCCTTTGTGCTCACCCTCTGGGAATTGCTTGCCTGGGAGCAGTTTTAAAGAAAGATTATAGGGTTAAATTATTAGATGCCACTGCCGAGGGTAATAGAAATTTTGAAAATCTGGGAAATGGTATGGTAAGATATGGGTTATTAGATGAAGAGATCAAGAAGAGGATCGCCGAGTATTCACCAAATGTAGTAGGTATCACCTGTCTCATCTCTTCCCAATTGCCTTTCATTAGAAAGATCTGTCAACTAACCAAAGAGGTTAACCGGAAGACAATTACAATTATCGGCGGCACTCACCCTTCATTTTTGCCCAAAGAAGTCTTAAGGGAGAAAGGTATTGACTTTATTATCCTGGGTGAGGGTGAAGATACATTGCCAGGTTTATTAAAGCGATTGGAGAGGGGTCAGGATTTCGCCGATCTTGATGGAATTGCTTTTAAAAGAGACGATCAGATTCAGGTTAATCCCAGAACGAGATATATTGAAGAACTTGACCGGTTACCTTTCCCTGCCTGGGAACTTTTACCTATGGAGAAATATTCCAAAATTAACATTCCGATGAGTGTTACCTGTAAGTCAAGACACTGGGCTCCGATCATTACCTCCCGGGGCTGTCCAGCAAAATGCATCTTCTGCTCATCGGTCAACTTCTGGGGTCACCATTATCGCACCCATTCAGCGAAAAATGTCCTTGATGAAATTGAATTGCTGGTTAAGGAATATAAAATCAAGGAAATTCAATTCTGCGATGATAATTTAGTTTTCGATAAAAAAAGGGCCAAGGAGATATTTCAGGGAATAATTGACCGGAGGCTAAAGATCTTTTGGAATACCCCCAATGGAATTGCCCTGTGGAGATTGGATGAAGAGTTGCTGGAGCTTATGAAAGCCAGTGGGTGCTATGAACTGACCCTGGCTATCGAGAGTGGTGATCAGGAGGTTTTATCGAAGATAATCAAGAAGCCCTTAAATTTAGCCCGGGTAGAATCCTTAACCAGGGCCATCCAGAGGTTAAAGATTCGAACTCATTCCTTTTTTATTATCGGCTTTCCCGGGGAGACTAAAGAGCAGATACGCCGAACCTTTTCCTTTGCCAAAAAATTGAGGTTGACCAGTGCTTTCTTCTTTATTGCCAATCCTCTTCCCGGTTCAAAACTTTACGAGATCTGTAAGGAGAAGGGTTACATTAAGGATGATTTCGACTTTGAAGCTATAAGTTACAGCAAATCAAATTATGAAACCCCGGAGTTTACCTCCCAGGAGTTAGAAAATATCATGGATAAAGAGGATTTTAACTTTCACTTAAGTGTGCTTTTCCGAAATCCCATCTTCTTTATCCAGAGATACCTCCTCTTTTTAATCGTCAATCCCCTCTCTTTGTTCGAATTATTTAGATACAGATATTTCCCTGTTTTCAGGACACTCTTTCGGAAAAGAAAAACATAATCCCAGATAATGAGGAAAAAGATACTCTTAAGCGGGATTTTCAAGCCCTGCGGGGTGGACGATGCCTACGGCAGGAAGGAAAACAAGGCTGAGCTATTTCACAATCAGATCACCCTAAACCAGGGTATCTTCAGTGTGCGTCATTCCTCCCAGACCTCTGGTCTCCACCTGATAGCCAACAACATCACTCACCCTACCACTGTTTTAGACTGGCCCACCCTGGATCTTTACCAGAAGGAGCTTAGAAAGGGTTATGACTATATCGGGATAGGGTTTATCCCCCCCAATCTCAGGAAGATGAAGAGAATGGTGGAGCTGGCCAGAGAACTCTCTCCCCACTCCAAGATTATTATTGGTGGCTTTGGCACTGCCATTGAGGATATAGAATGTCTGGTGGATGTAGATTATGTATGCCGGGGTGAGGGGATCAGGTTTATGAGAAACCTGTTAGGAGAGCCCCCGGAGTTTGAGTTCAGGCATCCCATTATGGGTTCCACTGTTTTAGAGTTCATGGGAATCCCCATTTACTATATCTCTAAGCTTCTAAAACCGCGGGGTATTAGCATCTTTGCTTCTGCCCTGTCCACCGGGCTGGGGTGTGTCCACAACTGCAATTTCTGCCTTACCAGCCACTTTTTTGAGTGCCGCTACCTCCCGTTTATGCGCAGCGGTAAAGAGATATTTGACGAGATGGTTCGACAGGAGGGGATAATCAAGGAGACGAGATTTAGCCTGATAGGGGACGAAAATTTCTTGAGTGATAAGACCAGGGCGGAAGAGTTATGGAAGTGTATGAGGGATTCAAAGAGGCTGTTTACCCTTTCAATGGTATTTTCCTCAGCAGACTTTCTAAAGGACTACGAGCCAGAATTCTTAGCCGAGCTGGGTATAGATAGGCTCTGGATCGGGATAGAGTCCCAGGTAATCCCGTTTTCAAAGAATGAAGGGATAAACCTGAAAGGGATGATGGAGGAGCTGAGAAGATACGGGATCAAGACCATACTCTCCTCCATCCTTTGCCTGGAAGGACATACCAGAAGCAATATCAGAAAGGATATTGAGCTTCATCTCTCCCTCAGGCCTACCTTCAGCCAGTTTGCACTTCTCGCCCCCCTACCCGGCACCCCTTTGTGGCAGAGTCTTATTGATGAAGGAAGGATCATTCATTCCCTCCCCTGGGAGGATCGCCATGCCTTAAAGCAGATATGGTTTAATCATCCTGAATTCAGCCTGCGAGAATCTGAGAATATCCAGAGGGAGGCCTATGCCAGGGATTATGAGGAACTGGGACCATCTTGCCTTAGGGAGTTTGAGATAAATTTCGACTATTACCTGAGATTTAAGGACTCCAAGAACTGGATGCTGAAAGAGAGGGCAGAAAGGATGAAGGATGAGATTATGTGGTATCCGGTAATATGCTCGGCTGCTGAGCATTTAGTCCCTACCCCGGAGATGAGGGAGATGGTTAAGGAATTTAGGAGGAAATTGAGGGTGGAACTGGGTGGTATGAGCCTGTTTCAGAGAATAGAAGCCTTTGGGGTTTATCTATTTGGGAAATTGAGGGAGTTTAGATACCTACACTTCGAAGACACCGTCCAGCCTCTCACCTGGGTTACCCGCTATAACCGGTAGAGACCTGCACTATCCCGAAGGAAAGGTGCATGAGCAGGATTACTATATTTTGGGCTTAAATCAAAACCTTCCCCATTACCATAAATCCTCTCTATAAGATCCTGGCCTTCGTCAGAAAGGGATAAGAAATTTCCGATATACCAGATACCCGGCCAAGGAAAAAAGCGTGATTAAGCTACTCCAGAGCCCCAGCTTAAAAGAAAATGGATTGAAGACGAAGCTTACCCGATGGCGGCCCGGAGATAAAGGAACTGCCCGCAGAAGATAATTACCCCGATAGATCCTCTCCTCTTCTCCATCCACATAGACCTTCCAGCCCGGGTAATAGATATCGCTCAGGACTAAAAACCCATCACTTCGCATTTTGGCACTAACCTCGATATTGTTTGCCTGATAATCAATAATCTCAGCCCTGGAAACATTTGCCGTTAAATGTAATTCAGTAAATAATTCCCTCTCCCTTGGGGGGAGAGGGTTAGAGCCTGCCCTGAGCTTGTTGAAGGGGTGAGGGGGAGGAATTTTCTCTTCTAAGATAACTATCTTCCGGGGATTATAGTTTTCCGAGTTCATTCTTGCCAGGATCCTCTCTTCTTTCTCAATCACCTCTGCTTCGGGCACAATAAAGGCCCGGGGAAAAACTTTCTTATTTCGATAGATCTTGATATCCTGCTCGTAGCCCAGTTCCCATCTTTGCTCCCCCTTTTCTAATCGGATTCCTCCCCAGCCGGCCCAGTCAAAATCAGTAGTTTCCTTAGGCGAGGTAATCAGGCTCAATAAAATAGTTTTGCCGCCGGAGGATGATAGATCAACCACCTGTTCGATCCATTTCCTATCCTGAGTGTTACTATTAGGATCGATCGCCCGGGAAAAGACCTTTTTTTTCTCTCCCTGCTCTTCGGCAAATAGCTCAAAAATAACCCCGTCCCCCTGCTCCGATCTCCAGCCCCGGGGATCAAGCCCCAGGAAAAAGCGTAGACTTATGCCCTCAGGGGGAATTCTAATCGGAAACTGGATCAGAGCCGGAGGATGCTCGAACAATACCACCTTCCTTTCTCCTTTAACCTTAAATACTCCCCGGCTGATGTGATTGAGATCAGGGACCGATCTCTTCCCTTTTTCCAGAACCTCTTCAACAAATCCCTCACTGGAGATCTCATTATGTGACAAAACATATTTCAGATTGAGCAGATCGAGAAGCTTTGAATCAAGTTTCTCGGGCTTCGGCTGGAGATAGGAATATCGTCTAATATAATATTCCGCCCCTTCTGCCTCGGTGTGATCATTGATGAGGTTGATTAGCTTTACATAGCGGTCAAGGTAAACCCCGTACATCCCTCGAATATCGTGGAGACGGAAGGGAATTCCCAGATTTGGAAAAAGAAAAGGAGGGAGGGAATGAATCCGAAAAAGATGCTGATCTTTTTTCAGGTAATTAAAAAATTGAGATTTTGAGAGCTCATCCAGATCCTTCTTTAAGATGGGCTTATATCCCAGGGTATTGACGAAAAGGGCAAGGAAACAAATCACTATCATTATGCCGGCAAAAATACCTTTGTTCAAATAACCTCTGATATAGAGAAAAAAGACCGCTAAGATTGCCATCAACCACCCGGCGACAATGGCTAAAGCCAGAGAAATATCATCTGCCCTTGAGGGCCTGAGGAGCCCGGAAAGATAGGCAATGCTAAATCCAAATGCCAGAAGGAAGATAAATCCCAGGGAAGAATTGAAGCTTTTTCTGCCAAATTTACCGGAAATTAAGTGGTTGAGCCCTACTGCTGCCATTATCGTCAGGCTAAAGGAAACCTCTGGAATTGCGTATTTTGCATTTGAGGAAAGATTGAATATTGGCAGTAGGCTGGTCAAGCGGAAAAAGGGAAGCCCGTAGAGCATACCTAAGATGAAAATCAAGAAGGCAGAAAAAAAATAACTCCATCGAGGAGAATTCTTCAGATTAATTAGGAAGTAAACTGCAAAAACAGCAGGGATTAGACCTAGATAAGGAGGCAACCAAGATAAAGAGGTCACTTCGTAGCCCGAGAATGCTGAAATTGAACTGACTACTTCCCAGGAAGGAAGGGTTCCGGGTACTAAAGAGTTCCTGAAGTCCCCCAAAAACCAGGGAAGAATCAAAGAAATAAAATGCTTAATATGATAATGGAACAATCCCAGGCCCGGGGGATGAAGATGCCAGGAATGCTTTAGATGTTCAGCAAAAGGTAAAAGTTGAATCAATGAGAGAGTGAAGCCCAGAGATACCGAACCAATATATAAAAAAAATCGGCCCCATAATCTGGCCAGGTTCCTTTCTTCTCTTTGGTTAAGGAAAATCTGGTGGAAATAGAATAGGGTTACAAAAAATAGGGCATAAAAGGCTGAGGAAGGATGACCTCCGAAAAGAATCAAGGAAATTGCTAAAGAGCAAAAAATTAAAGAATTTACTCCCCCTTTCTTACCCAGGCGAAAGAAGCAAAACATCAACAAAGGGAGCAGGACCTCAACATTCAAGTGAATTTCATTAAGATAACGGGTGAAATAGCCATTGAACATGAAGCATATCGAGCCGAACAGAGAGCCAGCCTTCCCGACTGATAAGGAGCGCAAAAAGACATAGGTAAATACTCCTGCTAACCATAAACGGCCTAACAGATATAAGTCTTTTATTACAATCGAGTTGGGAGAGGAATAGATGATAATCTTTGGAAGAAAAAGGCATGAGGTCAGAAGATTAGCAAGAAAAGGAGTTCCCAGAGCATTAAAGGGATTCCATAGGGGAAAGTATCCGGAACGAAAGCTCTCCGCGATAAGAATATCCCAGGGATAATAGGCATACAGTGCCCACTGGTCCTCAATCATGCTTAGAGTAAGGCGGTGTCCCCGGAGAAAATAGGGGGAAAAGAAAAGCCCGAGCAGGACCATCAGAAGCAAAGATGTCCGAAGGTATTCATTCTTTAATAATTTACTAATAAGGCTCATCACGCATTGTTATGGGTAAACAATTGAATCCAAATATCAATAGATAGGATTCAAGGGTTTAAATCCCTGCTATTCCCTGCTATTCCTTGAAGCATATATTTACCTCAAGAAATCCAATGTGGTTTATCCAGAATGAAGAATCTGTCATTCCCCCAGAGATAACAATGATGGCACTCTCGAGGGAATCCGCCACCAGCGAGAATTCGACGAAGCTCCTGGGCCTTCTTTCCGTTCCAGATAGCCTCCAGGCTCTGATAATCCAGATTGCCCAGAATAGGAGAGGAATAACAACAAAACCTGATATTTCCATTAGAAAAAACATAGAGGCTATCCCAGGGAAATCTACACGGGGGCCTGCCAATCCTTTTTATCCTGCTATCATTTGCCTCGTCATCTACTGCTATCTCCAATGGCTCGGAAATAACCTCTACCAGCTCCACCTTTAGTCTGCTTGCTTTCTGGTAAGTTTGCAGCATCACATCCTTTACCAGATCTCTGTAAAGAGATATTGACTCCTGACATAAATCCTTCCGGTAGATCTGGGCATAAAAAACGGTCAGGCCATCTAATCCTAAATTCTTTACCAGGCCTACCATCTGGGGTAATTCTTCCAGATTTTTTCTCATCACCACCATATTGATTACCAGTTTAGGCTTATCAGACCGGAGAGAGCTTTTTATTTCCTTAATTCTCTTAATATTTTCAATAATCTGGTCAAAATTTGCTCTTTTTCTGATTTGCGCAAATGTTCCCTTATTGGGAGAGTCAAGAGAGATATCCAACTGAGCAAGATTATATTGGATTAATTTCCTTATCTTCTCCTCATCAAAAATAGTTCCGTTGGTATTGAAGCTGGTATTACAATTAGGATATTTTGAAGTCACCTCCAGGATCTTAAACAGATTAGGGTCTAAAAAGGGCTCCCCTCCGCCGGTCAAAGAGAGATGGGTAGCCTGCGCGAGCAGGGGCTCAATCTTAAGAAAACGGGAGAAGATATTCTCTTCTCCTTCCAGCAGACGAAGAAAATTTTCCGGCAGCCAGTCTGCCTCCTGATGGCACATAATACAGCGGAGGTTGCAGACAGAGGTAAGCGAGAATTGGATAGTTGTTGGAGGGCTAGCTAAAAATTCAGATTTTGGGCTCCCGCGAAGCAATCTCCAAAACTTCTTCATTGCCACCCTTTTAAATCCAGGCAGAAAAATCCAGTGCCTTTTTGAAGAGACCTCTTACCTCCCGGAAGCCTTTGATTTTCCTCAGCACTCTAATGATCCTTCGAGGCCTCAGATAAAAATCCTTATAGGCCTTCCTTCTTAACCTCATTACTTCGGTTGAGCTTAAACCGGGAAGGTTCATCACTGAGAAATTCTGCTCAAACCCTGTCCAGTCAGAGGTACTAAGCCATCCACTGCTGCGGGCTAAATCATACAGCGAGGTGCCGGGCAAGGGAACCGCACAATAAAACTGGGCATAGTCAAGTCCCAGCCCTTTAGCAAATCTGAAGGTTTCCTTGATCGTTTCCCTGGTCTCTCCCGGCAGGCCGAGAACGAAATGACCGACGACCTCTAACCCTGCTTCTTTGGCCAGGCAAACCGCCTTCCGAGTCTGCTCCAGATTTGCTCCCTTTTTGCTCCGGTCCAAAATCTCCTGGCAGCCGGACTCAATCCCGTAGCTGATCATCCAGCATCCTGCCTGATGGATCCTTTTTAGTATCTCCCGGTCTATTTGATCCACCCGGCTGCTGCAAACCCAATTTAGCCTAACATCCTTTTGCTCAATCTCCTCACAAACGGCCAGGACAAAATCTCTCCGGGCATTAAACACCTCTGACCAGAATAAAAGATCCTCGACCCCGAATTTATCCTTAATCCATTTCATCTCCTCGACTACTCTCTCAGGAGAATGACAGCGAAGTTTCCTCCCGTAATAAGTCATAGCCGCACAGAAGATACATTGATAGGGGCAGCCCCGGGCAGGGGTAATCAACAAAAAGGGCCTCCCCGAGAATGGAAGCCGATAATGAATGGGATTGATCAGGTGCCAGGCAGGGAAAGGTAGCTCATCAAGACTGTCCGGGAAACCCCGATCAGGATTATGAACTAGACCTCCACTGCCCTGATAAGAAACTCCTGAGATCTTGGAGATCGGTCTTTCTCCCTTCACTGCCTGGGCAAGCTCCCTAAAGGTAAACTCCGGTTCCCCTCTTACGATATAATCAAGATCCCGGGCCAGGCAAAACGATTCTTCCGGAAAAACCGTTACATGAATACCGAAGCAGGCGACCTTCGAGCCAGGACATACCTCCTTAGCCAGCCGGGCAACCGAGAGATCACTGACAATAGTAGGAGTAGCAGTAGTGAAGATAATAAAATCGGGCCCAAACTCCGCCATTTTCCTTCTCAGCCCATCCATATCTATCCCTTCCACACCACAATCAAGGAGTTGAACCTCCCAGTCCTCTCTCTCCAGCAGGGAGGCGATGAGTGCCAGGGAAAGGGGCGGCCAGACCGTGGTCCAGGCTCCTTCTTGCTGCATACACCTTCCCTCCCGAGAATAGCTAACCCCCCGGGGGGAAGGAGGATTGCTTAGGAGAGCCTTCATTTTCAATATCTACGCGAAAGACCCTTTTTAACCAGGCGAAAAAATATCCGGGGATATAACCGGGGACTGAACACAATATTGTTGCGGATGATACACTCCCAGGTGCAAAAGCACTGTTTTTCCTGAATCTCCCTTAGAATTGAGCCGGCCTCCTCAGCCTTTAACAATCGGGCAATATCATACCCATGGTTACGCAGATTTCCAAAGGAGCGACCCAGAAGCTCGCAGGGCAGAACCTCGCCGTTGTTAGTCAGTACTACCTCAGTCTTCCCCGCCTTGCAGGGGATGATCATCCCTTGCTCCTTAACTGTCCGGGCCACAATCTTTAAGGTTAGCTCATCAA
>JAUWWP010000486.1 GCA_030616835.1 Deltaproteobacteria bacterium
ATCTTGGAGTCAGTCAAAAGCTGGGCATGCACCTCAAGCCCGATAACCGCTTCAAATTCCTTCATCACGATGTAATCAGATAAAGAACTGATGTAGACTGATTATAATTATCGAGGATCCATCTTGCATCATCTTGATTCCATCTCTCCTTCAACTCGATGAATCATCACGATACAGCAAGATAAAGTGCTGATTTTAACCATTAGATCTAAAAAGACGAAAATATTCCAACTTTGAAGTTCCAAAATTGGCAAGTATTCCTACGTGATACGGAGTGGCTTTAAGATAAGATATTAATTGAGCTTTAAATATAGATTCTGTTTTGGAGGTAGCTTTTATCTCCAATATTACTTTTTTCTCAATGACCATATCTAATACGAATTTCCCTATAACTTTATTATCATAATATATTTCAATCTCCTTCTCTCTCTCATATCCCATTCCTTCTATTTTAAATTCTTCCTCCACTGCTCGCTGATAAATCTTTTCTGGAAAACCACAACCTAATTTATTATGCACTTTCATTAATATACCAATGATCTTGTAAGTTAAGTCTTTGTGTAAATACTTATCTCGCTTCACCTCGCTCACATCTCGCTTTCATCTCGATGAGTCATTACGATGCAACCAGATAAAGAACTGATGTGAACTTATTAATTATCTTGTCTCATCTTGCCCATATCTGTTTTCATCTTGATGAGTCATTTTGCACTTTGCACTTTGCACTTTTCATTTTTAACTCACAGCGTATCAGATCCCTCCTGGCCTCCGCTGATGCCAATCAGTACTCTGCTCATAGGTATGAGCCACCCGAATGATTACCTCTTCTTTGAGAAAATCCCCCAGAATCTGGAGCCCAATGGGCAGCCCCTCCTTACTGAACCCGCAGGGAAGCGACAGCCCCGGGATCCCAGCCAGATTGCAGGAGATGGTAAAGATATCGGAGAGATACATCTGGAGAGGATCCTCGGTCTTCTCCCCCAGCTTAAAGGCCGGGGTCGGAGCAGTCGGTGTGATCACCACATCACAGTGACGGAAGACCTCCTCGAAATCCTTTCTGATCAGTGTCCTTACCTTTTGGGCCTTTAGATAATAGGCATCATAATACCCGGCCGATAGGGCATAAGTCCCTAACATGATCCTTCTCTTCACCTCAGGGCCAAAGCCCTCGGTTTTAGTCATCCGGTACATTTCCAGCAGCCTTTCACTTTCCGGACTCCGGTAGCCATATTTAACCCCATCGTAGCGGGCCAGGTTCGAGCTGGCCTCGGCTGGGGCAATCAGATAATAAGCGGCAACACCATACTCGGCGTGAGGTAGGGAAACCTCCTTGATCTCGGCCCCCAAGCCCTCCAGAAGCTTTAGCGCCTCTTGCACTGCCGCCTCTACCTCCGGGTCTGTCCCTTTAATAAAATATTCCTTGGGAACCCCGATCTTTATCCCCTTAACATCAGCGACCAGTGATTGGGTATAGTCCGGAACCTCCTCCGGTATCGAGGTTGAGTCCTTCGGATCATAACCGCTGATAACATTCATCAGTATTGCGCAGTCAGTAACATCCTTGGTGAGCGGACCCACCTGGTCCAACGAGGAGGCAAAGGCCACTATCCCGTAACGGCTTACCCTCCCGTAGGTCGGTTTCATCCCCACTACCCCACAGCAGCCCGCCGGCTGGCGGATCGAGCCCCCGGTATCAGTTCCCAGAGAGGCAATACACTCATCAGCCGCCACACTAACAGCCGAGCCTCCGCTGGAGCCCCCGGGAACCCGGGTAAGGTCCCAGGGGTTCCTGGTAACTCCGAAATATGAGTTTTCATTGGAAGAGCCCATTGCAAACTCATCCATATTTGTCTTGCCGAGGATAACCGCCCCGGCATCCTTCACCTTTTTTACTACAGTCCCATCATAGGGCGGAATAAAGTTACTCAAGATCTTCGAGGAGCAGGTGGTTAGAATATCCTTGGTAACAAAGATGTCCTTAAGCGAAATGGGGATGCCGTTGAGCGGTCCTATCTGCTCGTCGGCGGCAATCCTCCGATCCGCTGCTCGAGCCTGCTCAAATGCCTCCTCCTTGGTTAAGGTGACAAAGGCATGGACCTTCTCCTCCACCTCCTCAATTCTTTTGAAGACCTCCTCGGTAGCCTCCAGCGAACAGACCTCCCGCTTTCGCAATCTTTCCTGGAGCTCATGTATGGTTAAACGACAAAGTTCCATTTAAACCACGAATTACACGAATTAATTCTCTCCGCCTCAAGCGGATAATCATTACCCTCTATACGCCGTCTACTGTATGCTGTCGACTGATAATATTTATTCAATAACCCGGGGAACCTTAAAGGCTTTTCCCGCTCTTTGGGGAGCATTACGG
>JAUWWP010000022.1 GCA_030616835.1 Deltaproteobacteria bacterium
ACCTGCCACCAGGAGACTATTAAGCAGGCAATCGACCCCAATGGGGAGAAGACCGTTGAGCTCAAGTTCCCGGTGAAAAGGGACGACTATAAGAACGTGTCTCTGGATATAGCGTTCCTTCTCGATACTACCGGAAGTATGGGAGATGAGATTGCCCGGCTAAAACAAACTATCGAGGTCATCCACTTCCAGATCAGCCAATTATCGTCCGCTCCGGATGTCCGCTTCGGGATGGTGCTTTACCGCGACCGGAAAGACGAATACCTAACCAAGGTGATCCCCTTTACCTCGGACATGGAGGAGTTCAAGTCCGAGCTCGCCCAGGTTCGGGCAGGAGGGGGAGGTGATACTCCCGAGGACCTCCAGTCCGGGCTTCAGGAGGCACTGAGTAAACTGGATTGGCGCAAACGCGGCATAAGGCTGCTATTCACAATCGCCGATGCCCCTCCGCATCTCGATTACGGCCAGCGGTATACCTATCTGGATGCAATGAAGGAGGGGGCCAGTCGCGCCATCAAGTTTGTGAGCATCGGTGCCAGTGGTCTGCCGAACGATGGTGAATATGTATTCCGCCAGCTTGCCCAGTACCCCATGGGGATCTTCGCTTTCCTTACCTACGGAGAGACCGGAGAGGCCGAGGGCGGGGGAGGTACCGTTGCCGTCTCCCATCACACCGGCTCAAACTGGCAGGCCGAGAACCTGGATGCGATTATCGTGAGGATGGTTAAGACCGAGCTATCGTATCTGACCGATCAGCCGGTCACTGAGGGAGAGGACTACTTCGAGACCACCTCTCAGGGGGACGCTGACCGGGACCTGGTTCTTAATGACCTGTTCTCTCAGGCGGTGAAACAACTGCTGGACTATTCAATCGTCCGAATCGAGGAGAGAACCCCCACGGTGCTCATGCCGGTATCGGTCAAGGAAGAGGGCCTCAAGGCCGCATCGGAGCTACTCGAGGACCGGCTTGCGATCGTGATGTTCAAGTCCCCCCAGTTCCAGATGCTCGAGCGCGAGAATATCCAGCAGCTATTAAGTGAAATGAGCCTGCAGCTCACCGACCTGTTTGACGATGAGAAGACCGTTGAGGTTGGGAAGATGGCCGGCGCCAAGCTCGCCGTGATCAGCAAGCTCTACCGGGGCAAGAAGAAGCTCGAGCTCTTCCTCAAGCTCGTTCGCATCGAGACCGGCGAGATCATCTCGGTCACCCTGGCCAAAGTCGATGACCGGCTGGTGAAATAGAGCAGTTATTCGTGTCAGTGACGGTGTCAGGATCAAGGAAAACTCTGACCCTCAAACTCGGACGAAACACACGGAGTTGAATTATGCCCAGAAGAATACCTCATACTGAAACTGAAGTGATTACCGGAAAGGAGACCACAGAAGAATATCTGGAGATGCAAAAAAGGATTGGAAGGTTCTATCTAAAAAGATTCTTAAGGATCCTTGCCGATCAAGGAAAGTCGGGCAGGTTCCTCGAAATTGGTTCAGGCCCTGGTTATCAAACAGCGAAAGTCGCAGAGAAATATCCAAAAACAGAAATTGTTGCGGTCGAACCCTCGGCAGATATGATAACTATTGCGAAATCATATTTAGAGCAGAAAGGCTTAAGCGATAGAGTCAGGTTTGTTGAAGGTTTGGTAGAAGATGAAGCATTGATCAAAGACCTCGGGAGATTTGATTTAATCTACTCTTCATTTTCCTTACATCATTGGAAAAACCTCGTTAAGGCGTTCCAAAACCTTTACCAGGCGTTAAAAGAGGATGGTGTACTCCTGATTTACGATCTGGAAAGACATTGGTTAACTTACTACCTTCCATTTATTAGACGCGGAATTGTCGAATCGGTAAGAGCCTCATACATACCGGAAGAGATCTCATCCATAATGGCTAAGCTAAATATACAAAACTATCAAGTTCAAAGGCATTTCCCCTATTTATCTATTTTGGCAAGAAAGGGTGCGGGTTCAAATCTTTCATCTTGACAATAAGTTTAAAGTGGAGGCCTGACTCCGCTCCCTTGTACACCTGAAGTTATGGAAGAAGATAAGGACAGAACAAAGCCGGATTTTGGTGAAGAGTCGGATATCGATCCGGATGTGGTGTCTGCGGACGCCAAAAGGATGTATGTAGAAGGCATCCGTCGGATGACCCCCGAGGCTAAGATAAAGATTGCCTCAGATATTTCCGAACTAACCCGGAAGCTTACCCGGGCCGGAATACGGCAAAGGAATCCGGGCATTTCCGAGGAAGAAATCGAGAGGGAATTGTGGAGGATCATCGATGAATCAAGAGGAAGTGTTTTTATCCGTAATAAAAACGCTAAACCAGCTTAACCTACCTTACATAATTACCGGTGCGTATGCATCAAGTATTCATGGCGAGCCCCGAGCTACCCATGATATTGATCTTCAGATATACCTTACACCAAAAAATATAAGCGATATCTACAATACCTTCCAAGAGAATTTTTATGTGAGCAAGGAAGGCATAGAAGATGCGTTAAAGTATCGGACAATGTTTAACCTTATCCATTTGGAAAGCCAAATAAAAATTGATTTCTGGATATCCAAACAAAGCGAATATGATCAGGAACGATTAAAGAGGCGGCAGGAAATAACTATTTCCGGAATAAAAACATTTGTAATCAGTCCGGAAGACTTGATTCTGACCAAATTAGATTGGCATAAAAAAACAGAGTTGGAAAAACATTTTGCTGATGCTCTGGGGATTATGAGGATTCAAGGTGATCGACTGGATTTTGATTATATTACCTCCTGGGTGGAGAAGCTATCTATCGAAGAACTCTGGGCAGAATTAAGAAATACAGCCGGAAAAAATAGGGGCTAAAATATAATAACCTGAAAAGGGTGCGGAGACAGATCTTTCATCTCGACAATGTGATAGAGCCACGCTTTATTCCTGAATAGATTAAAGGCACTCTCTTAACATGCACAAATATCGCCAGCCAAGGATCTTGTGCCCGACCTGCAAAAAAGATCAACTAACCCTTGAATCGGCCACCGACAGCGAGGTTCATTGCGCCGACTGCAGTATCTCTTTCCCCGTGAAAGACGGGGTGATCGATCTCCTGCCCGGATCAAACCAGAAGCGAAGTCTCTCGCAGGCTCTAATGGAATGGAAACCACTCATCCGGATTTACGAGAGTCGATTGTGGCGGAGAAGCCTCCTCTTTACTTTGCGCACAGGAATTTCGTTTGAACGAGAATATGAGGTGATCGCAGAAGCCGCGAAACTCGAAGGCAATGAAATCCTGCTGGATCTCGCCTGCGGACCCGGGATCTACTCGCGACCCTTCGCCCGAAGACTGAGCCGCGGATGCGTGGTAGGATTGGACCTGTCCGTCCCGATGTTGGACTATGCGAGTTCGCGGGCGCGGGCTGAAGGGCTTGAGAATCTCGTACTCATTCATGGGAATGCCCTGGATCTCCCATTTCCAGATAACGAGTTCGATGCAGCCAATTGCTGCGGGGCAATTCATCTGTTCCCCGACCTCCCCCACGCCTTTGGCGAGATCAGTCGCGTGCTGGGGCCAGGCGGACGCTTTACGGCCGCCGCTTTCAGGAGACCAGTGGGGCGGTTAGCAAAGAATATTGCAAGCTTCTATTATCGAAAGTTCGGACTCAATTCCTTTCTGCCGGATGAGCTTGAGTCGCTTTTCAAACAGGCTGGGCTACACGATGTGAAATGCCATCATGCCAAGGGCATTTGGTTGATTATGAGCGCTGTCAAACCGGAATGACAACAGCACTTATAATAATTAAGTAAATTGAGTGCCTGACCTCATATTTCATAACAAATACAACTTTCCCAAAACATAGAAAATGGTATTAAACAGAAAGGCATACAAGTGGTTTTACGACAATATTCATAGTCACTACTATAATCTTCTGGTTAAATGGTGTTTTCTACCTTTTGGTGGAGAAGAAAAATGCAGAGAGGAATTGCTGGCACCGATTAATATATCACCAAAAGATAAAGTTCTTGATATGTGTTGTGGAACCGGCGGTGCTACTATTTCTATTTCTAAAAAAGCAGGAAAAGAGAGTGAAATAATAGGAATGGATCTCTCTGCCGGACAAATTAATGTAGCTAAAAAGAGAGGACAGTTTAGCAATATTAAATTTATCGAAGGAGATGCAGCCAATACTGGCTTTGAAGAGATGTATTTTGACAAGGTGTTTATCACCCATGCCATCCATGAAATGCCAAGAGAAATCCGATACAAGGTATTGTCTGAAGCAAAAAGGGTTCTCAAAGAAAAAGGGGAAGTAATAATTTTAGAATTAGATAATCCGGAAAGTATCCTTGTTCGTTTATTTATTGGGTTCTGGTTTTTCTATTGGTTGCCTTTTAATTTTGAAACACCCACCCGGAGGGATATGTTAAAACATGGCCTTACCAATGAGGTCAAAGAAGCAGGTTTCAAGAATATTAGAAAAGTTTCGAAGCACCAAGGAGTATTTCAAATCGTAGAGGGAGAAAAAAAATAATATTTTTAAGATCGGGGATGTTGACTAATGCAGCGACTAATCATTGCCCCCCACTTCAGAAAACCTGAGGGAGTAGGGCGAAACCATCCCGGTCAAGATCTACGGATCAACAAACCTGTGTCGGTGTAAGTTGCCCGTGTCGGTTGCAATCATTGATGCCCTTACCTGAAAAGAACCCGAAAAAACCTTGACAAATTCTTCAGATTAGATAAAATGTATTAGTAGTATATACAATATAATAATATTATACGATTAATAGGAGGTTTAGTGATATGAAAGGGCAGCTTATTGTTCGAATTGAAGAAGATTTGAAAAGACGTTTGAAGATACTCTCGAGGCGAGAGGGACAATCGATGAGTGAGAAGGTAATCGAGTTGGTAGAGGATTATGTTTCTCAGAATGATTTTCCTCGCTTGGTAGACCGGGTCTGGGAAAGGATTGGCAATGACCTCCGGGGTAAGGGTTACGGACCGGAGAATGTAGGGGAAGTTATCAAAGAAGCAAGGAGAGATGAGAGAGAACGGGATAAGAGATGAAGGCCGTGCTGGATACGAATATCTTCGTTTCCTCTTTCTTCGGGGGAAACCCTCGGAGGATTATTGATCTCTGGAAGGTAGGAGAGATTGAGATCTGTATGTCAGAAGAAGTTTTGGAGGAATACTTGCGGGTCCTCGTTCGTTTCCAACTCGAAGCCGAGGCCCTGGATGATCTTCTCCAGGTTTTCAAGGCCGGAGAGAATATTTGCTTTGTCCGGGTGCAAGAGAGGCTTGAAGTTATTAAAGAAGACCCAGGTGATAATAAGTTCCTGGAATGCGCAGTTTCTTCGGGTGCAGATTTCATCATCTCCGGGGACCATCATCTTCTTGAGCTGGGGGAGTTTAGAGGGACGAGGATTGTAACCCCCGCAACCTTTCTTCAGGCTTGTGAAAAAGGGGCCGGTGGAAACTAAAATTTAAAGTTATGGAACTAATTGAACTACGTCCCCATTCACAGTAATGAAATAAAAGATATTTGCCTTGTCGGAGAAAAAATGATATAAAGGTTAACAAACCCATTATTAGAAGTCCGCCTGTGGCGGATTCTCTAACAGGGCAAAGGGGAGCAATAGTATAGAGTTAAATCCACGGAGGTGAAAATGACGGCCAAGGAATTCTGGGAAAAGTATAAAGGAGAGATTGGCCTGGGAATCCTGATACTGTATGTCATCCTGCTGGCCCTGGCCACCATTGATGACGGATTGGAGCTCGGTTGGTTCCACTGGGGCTGGATACCTTAAAATTGTAGGTCGGGCATCTTGCCCGACCTACCTGTCCTGAACCCTTCGCTAACGCTCAGGATAAACTCCATCGAAGGAATGGCGGACTGGCCATGTCCTGAGCCCGTCGAAGGGAAGCCTGCCCTACAAGTCAAAGATTCGAGATACTCTCCATTTTTGCTATGACTGAAAAACCAAAGAGTGCTAATCGATTACTCTTCGGAACCGGCGGCACCCCCCACAGCGCCCGCTCCCGTGACAGCCTTGCCGGTATCCAACGGATAAAAGAACTGGGGTTGGGCTGCCTGGAGTTAGAGTTTGTCCAGGGAGTCAAAATGGGAAAGGAGGCAGCCCTTAAGGTAGGCAAGCTGGCCAGAGAATTAGGTATCCGCTTATCTGCTCACGGTCCCTACTTTATCAATCTCAATGCCCGGGAAAAGGAAAAGCTTGCGGCCAGCCGGGAGAGAATACTCCAGACGGCCCGGGTAGCTAAGATCTGTGGGGCCACCAGTGCGGTCTTCCACGCAGCCTTTTATCTGGAAGACCCCCCGGAAAAGGTCTATTCCGTCATTAAATCACACCTGAATGAGCTCCAGTGCAAGCTCAGCAAAGAAGGTAACTCGGTTCAGCTCCGCCCGGAACTGACCGGTAAGGGTACTCAGTTTGGAAGCTTAGAAGAGATCCTCAGGCTGAGCAAGGAGATTAAAGGGGTGCTTCCCTGTCTTGACTTTTCCCATTATTATGCCCGGGAAAACGGAAGGACAAATACCTACCAGCATTTTGCTACTGCCCTGGAAAAGGTAAAGGAGACCCTGGGGAGGGAGGGCCTCAAAGATATGCATATCCATCTGAGTGGAATAGACTACGGGCCTAAAGGTGAAATTAGGCATTT
This sequence comes from Deltaproteobacteria bacterium, assembly GCA_030616835.1. Taxonomy (GTDB): domain Bacteria; phylum Desulfobacterota. The sequence continues at coordinate 6,662 of JAUWWP010000022.1, forward strand.
GAATTTAGCCCAGTCAGGCCTTAACTACCGGGAGGTCCTTCAGGCACTGAAGGACTTTGGGGCAGAGGGGACAGTCATCTGTGAAAGCCGCAATTTAGAGGACGATGCCCTTCTCCTGCAAAGAACCTACCAGAAACTGTAGACGATGTTCGACCTGAACCAATATCCCATAGCCTATCAGGGCTCAGTGAAGAATCTGAGAGTAATAAAGCCACCTCTCCGGGCTCGCAGCGGAATCTACCTCTTTGAGTTCACTGATGATTATTCCATCTTCGATTACGGAAAGATGCCTGATGTCCTTAAGGGCAAGGGATCAGCAATGGCAGTCCTGACCGCCTATATCTTCGAATTACTGGAGGATGCTTCTAACTGGCAGAAGCTGGGTAAATCGGACATCTGGGAGAAGATCAAGGATAAGAAACTGAGAGAACATCTATTGGCTTCCCCTCTCTTTAAGGAGCTTAAAAAGCAGGGGATGAGGACCCACTATCGGGGAATGATCAATAAAGATGGGAAAAAGGTAAAAACACTCCGGCTTAAAGAGCCGTCTAACCTTATTCAGGTGGAGGCAGTAAATATACTAATGCCAGAAAGAGGGAAACTTGGTGAGGGAACCCTATGGAATTATAGCTGCTTTCATCCGGGGCTAAAGAATTATCTGATACCGATAGAGCTGGTATTCCGCTTCGGCATCCCCCGGGGAAGCTCCCTGCTGGAAAGGCTGGAGAGCGACCCTGAGTATTACCAATCCTTAGGACTCAGCGAACCCCCGAGAGAGGGGGAGTGGCTTTCCCGACCGGTGATCGAATTCTTCTCCAAGTACGAACCTACTGATCGCTTCCTCTCTCTGGAGACTGCCCTGAACTTCTCCGGGCTCAGTAACCCTGAATTTGCCCGGGTTGTTGAATATACCCTCTTTACCGGGATTTTCCTTCGGGATTTCTTTGCCCGTGAGTGCATCGAGCTCTGGGACGGAAAGTTTGAATTTACTAAAGGCAGGCAGCTTATGCTGGGCGATGCGGTTAGCCCGGATGAACTACGCCTGATCATGAATTCGGTCCAGATAAGCAAAGAGCCGATAAGACAGTACTATCGAAAGTATGATAATAAATTCTGCTCGATGATCAACGAGGCTAAGGAGATTACCCGAAGAACGAAAAAAGGGATCAAGGAGATCATGACGATTGATCTAAAATGCCACCCGGAGCCGATGGCCCGGGATTTCAAAGCAACTATGGAGAATATGTATACTTCCCTTACCGTTGAGGCCACCGGGCTGAATATCTTCAGGGAAGCCCAGCCTTTGAAAGAAGTAATTAGAAAGATTAGTCAATATGTTTAAATTAATGTAATTGGGGTCGGAAAGATGGTTAGGAGTTAAATTAGCAAAAACCGACCCCATTTTCTCTTCCAGGAGGTCTTGAAATAAGGGGGTAAAAATGCCAAGACAGATGTCAAAAGGAAGATGTAATTTCTGCAACGCCACCTTTAGCAAGGCAGCGATGACGAAGCACCTGAAGTCATGCAAACAAAGAAAAGCTGTCTCCGAGGCATCATCAAACAAGTGGAAGTCCCGGAAAACAAAGATTTTGCATCTTGTGGTTGAGGGACGCTACTCGCCTGGGTATTGGATGCACCTGGAGGTACCATCTCACGCAACGCTTGGAGACCTGGATGGTTTCCTCAGAGATACCTGGCTGGAGTGCTGCGGGCACCTGAGTGCGTTTAAAATCGAAGGGCAAACATACGCATCAGAACCGGCCGAAATGATAGACGACGAAAGCATGGATTTCGCGCTGGGTGATGTTCTCAGTCCCGGGATGAAGTTCTATCATGAGTATGATTTCGGAACCACTACCGATCTCACACTGAGGGTCTTGTCAGAGCGAGAAGGTAAAATCAAAGGCAAGTCCATTCAGCTTTTAGCCAGGAATGGCCCACCTTCAATAACATGTGATTCGTGCGGTAAAATTGCCACACAAGTTTGCTGTCAATGTAACTGGTCGGGCGAAGGATGGCTTTGTGATGAGTGCGCTCGCAGACATGAGTGTGGCGAAGACATGTTCCTGCCAGTAGTTAATTCCCCGCGAGTGGGAATGTGTGGTTACACCGGATAGGAATACTATTCTTTGAAGCCAAACGACAGATAACCGGGGGAAGAAGCGGGGTCACCCATTAAAGGGCACCTGAGAATAGTTATTTTTAAAAAACTCGATCGTCTAAGCCCGCATAAATAAAGGATTTTATTTTTCAAAAATATCCTAAATTTGAATTATCGATCACCCTGTCAAGGGCAGACCCTCTTAATGTTCACAATTTGAAATTGAAGAAAATATAGTTAAGTACCATTGTAAAGGAGGATAAAATGCAAGCAGATTGGAGAGAGCATATTGTAAGCACGCCTGATGTGTTTCGGGGTAAACCGCGAATCAAAGGGACTAGGATTCCGGTCAGCCTTATTCTCGGATATTTGGCAATGGGTAACACTGTCGAGGAAATCATAAATGAATTTCCAGACCTTACCAAGGAACAGATCGCTGCTTGTCTGGATTATGCCCGTGAGTTATCAGAATTTGAGGTTGCAGTTTCATGAGATTGAGATTTTTTGCCGATCTCTGCATCTCCAATTTTATAATCCAAGTGCTTCGGGATGCAGGCTACGAAGTTTTTTGGCTGAGAGATTATATTCCCACCGATTCGGCGGATACGGTTGTGATCTCAAAAGCACAGGAGCTTGATTCCATTCTGGTTTCTTTGAACAGGGATTTTGTCGATATAGTGACTTATCCTCCGGCAAACTATAAGGGTATCATCGCCCTTCAAGTGAGAAATCATCCGGAAATTATTCCCCAACTTATTACAGGGTTGAAAGATTACCTATCCGCTCATCCTGATATGAATGATTATAAAGGGAAGTTACTTTTAGTGGAAGTTCATAGAATCAGGATTCGGGAATAACTGAAATCCTGGTAAATGGGGTCGCACTCGACCAGGCTGTTGCCCAAATAATTTTTTACTCAGAAAACATTAAATCCAAAAACGCGTTAATGTAGGGGCCGATGTCCTGAGGAGCCCCGATGCCCATCGGGGCGTCTCGAGGGACTCAGGACTACGGTTTATATTATTACCTTCCAAGTCTCTTAGGAGCGAACCCTGAGCTTGGCGAAGGGGAGTGTCTCGAAGAGCTCAGGAAATCGGCCTCTACATTTCCTTCTTAGCGGGGCTGGAAAGCCCCGCCTATCCACTCTTTACCTAAAAAAACAGGGGAACACTTGCCCCTTACTTTCCCTTGACCCTGGGGCGGAGGAGTGATAATATCTGCCTCAAAATAGCGAGGCAGATATTATGCTTGAGGAGAAGATCGGAACCATCTATTGTTTCCTTTAATTGCCGCATAGGAAAATGTAAACAAAGCGGCCGATAACGCTATACGAACTCAATTTGATATGAATAAATCGAAAATAATTGTACGTGAAGGAGCAATTAGAGATATTGCTGTGATTAGACAGCTACATAAAGAACTCATGGAATATCACTTAACCTTTGATTCTTCTTATAAATTAACCTTAGATTCTGATTCGGCATTTGAATCTTATGCAAAACATCTTGTGGAATCAGAAGATAACCATATTGTTGTAGCTCTTGTTGATGGTGAGATTGCAGGATTTGCTTCAGGCGGTTTACAAAAACGCCCTCCTATTTATCATGTGCGAAAAATGGGATGTATTGAAATGGTATTCGTTCAAAGTGAATACTGCCGTTGTGAAATTGGTAGAGCCTTGGTCGAAGATATTTGCAAATGGCTCAAAAAAAGTGGCGTGACATGGGTAGAATTAAATGTAAATTATTTAAATGCTGAAACCATAAAGACTTGGAAATCTCTTGGGTTTAAAGAGTTTTCCCTGAGGATGAAACGAAAACTATGAGCTACCTGTTGATGAGAATATTATGGTAGATAACAAACGAGATAGACTACTTAAGGAAGCCAGAGATCACGTTAAGAATATATGCTCAAATCGTAATGATATTATGGCTGCATATATTGATGGCTCGGCGGCGAGAAATGAAATGATTCCCGGTTCCGATGTTGATATTGCTATTGTTCTTAATACAAATAATGTTCCTTTTGATGTTTCAAGAAAAATCGTTCTTGATACCGTTATGGAGTGGTGCTTTTTCGCAAAAGACTTATATGAGGACATCGAATCTATTTTGGGCAATGCAGGTTTTACCCATGACTTACTTTCATCTCATGTGCTATTCGATCCCGCCGGTTGGTTTAGACCCATAAAGACAAAAATCCGGGACCAATACGATAAACCAGAAAGAATAGTAAAGAGAGCGGAGAACCTCCTACAAGACGCGATAAATGCATTTCAAAGTCTGAAATCGGTTTTCCAGAATAAAGAGCTTTTTATTACCCAAAGAATACTCGTGACGCAGTTTCAGTCACTTTTATCAATCCCCCAGGCTCTACTAAACAAACCGCTTACAAATGCCAGGGCATTTTCATATTGTCAACAAGCATGTGAACAGCTAAATTGTAGTGACTATTATGACCTTCTGCTAAGCATATTAGGTGCTGATGATATTGATACCTCGGGAGCAACAAAGCTTTATAATACTTCGGTTAAACTTAATGATCTGGCCTGGCCCAATCAAAGTGAGACTGAGATAATCCGCCTGAAACTGGCTTTAGGGCAGTATCTTATTGAAGGGGGCCATCCAAGAGAAGCTATCTGGCCTTTGTATTTCTGGATAAGCTGGACTGTCGAGCAGGTATTGCGTCAGACTGAACATGACATAACCCAGGTAAAGACGCTTTGGAATGATTTTACAAAAACGCTGGGTTGGTCTGATTCAGAGAGGATTGAGAAAAAGTTAGAATTAATCGAGGAAGCCTTAGAAAAGGCAAAAGTCATCATTGATAGGGTGGAACTATAAGATAATTTGAAGATGCATTATGGGAGGGGAAAATGGAGAGTAAGAAGGAACTGGCAGCACCTTGTGGTTTATACTGCGGTGTCTGTGCTGTGTATATCGCAGACAGAGATAGTAACATTAAATTTAAAGAAAGATTAACAACGGTTTACGGCGCAAGTGTAGATGAGATCAGGTGCAAGGGATGCCTCTCTGATGAACTATTCGTATACTGTCAAACCTGTCCGATCAGATCCTGTGCAATTGAGAAAGGTATCGAGGGATGTCATCAATGCAATGATTTCCCTTGCAAATTTATCGAGAATTTCCCTTTTCCTGTCGGGAAGAAGGTGATGTTACGTGCTATCCCCACCTGGGGAGAGCTGGGAACTGAGGGATGGATGGAGGAGGAAGAAAAACGCTACTATTGTCCTCATTGTGGCTACCAACTATTGAGGGGGGCAAAAAGGTGCCGGAACTGCAAAAATCCAGTTGATGTTGATTGACCTATAAACTACTATCTGATTAAAGAGCGGCAAGGATTGGAGTCGGTTTTTGAATCTTGACACAAAGATGGTTAGGAGTTAAATTAGCATAATGGCGAGGCCCTTACGAAAGGTTACGGAGGCAGAAAATATTACTTAACTTATGTGCAGTAAAACCGGTTAGAAATAATTCCACCGAAGAGGGGTGCACAGAATATCTGGGGAATACTAACGAGGTAAAGCGGTGGGGAGCTCTGACATGAATTTGCTCAAAGCGGTTTCATTATAAAAATGATCGACCATTTTAGTGATTATCTATCTGACCCGCACTGGTTAATCTTTGAAAGGGGCTGGAATCCTGAACTCCAGTTAGTGAGCGAGGTACAACTTGCCCTCGGGAACGGTTACATTGGAAGTCGCGCTATTTTAGAAGAGATCCCGCCGCAATGCGAGCCGGGCACTTTCTTTGCCGGCGTCTATGATAAAACCGCCGCACGCGCCACGGAAATAATCAATACCCCTAATCCTATTGATTTTCGAATAATTGTTCAAGGAGAAAAACTTGGTGTCACGACCATGGATGTGCTTAGCCATCAACGTGCTCTTGATATCTACCAGGGACTTTTGGTGCGCCGGACTATTTATGCCAACGCCCGAAAGAAGCGGTTTGACTATCAATCAATGCGGTTTTTCAGTATGCGCGATAAACATGTAGCCATTATGCAGATTTATTTTACGCCGTTGGACGAAGCTGCCCATCTTACAATTGAAACCTCACTTGACACTTCCATTACCAATAAAGGTCTGGTTACTGAGGGAGAAAAGAAGCATACTCATGTTACCGAAGTCCTTAAGTTAGGGGACATCAATTATGTCTGTGTTAAGACGCTGGAAAAAGAAATCTTAATTGCTTATGCCAGTCAAATAAAGGTGCAGAGAAACAATAAATCCTATAGTGTTCCCTATCGGACATTTTACCTGAATGTAAAAAAGGGGGAAACCGTATGTATTACTAAATTCTTTTCCTTTTACAACTCATGCGAGGTCCATCCGAAAAGGATCAGAACCAAGACGGTAGGAAATGTTAACAAGATAGTAAAAAAGGGGGTTGCCCGGCTGATCAAGGAACATCGCCAGGTCTGGGCCAAAAAATGGAAAACCGCAAATATCGAGATTGAGGGCGATCCTGATGTTGTGCGCGCCATCAGGTTTAATATCTACCATCTCCTTATCTCGGCTAACGAAGAAGATGATAATGTCAGCATCGGGGCAAAGTCCCTTGCGGGTCAGGGTTACCGCGGGCATATTTTCTGGGATGCCGAAATATTTATCCTGCCTTTTTTTTATCTACACTAACCCCGGAATCGCTCGGAATCTCCTCTTATATCGTTACCATCGATTAGATGCGGCACGTAAGATTGCCCGAGGTAAAGGTTACAAAGGGGCTATGTTTCCCTGGGAATCGGCTGATTCAGGAGAGGAAACCACGCCTGAGTGGTATAAGGATTACGATGGTAAGGTTAAGATAACAAACACCATGCAGCAGGAACACCATATTACCGCTGACATTGCTTATGGAGTCTGTCATTATTTCAGCGCCACCTACGACCTAAATTTTATGCTGAAATATGGTATGGAAATCCTCCTGGAAACTGCCCAATTCTGGGCCAGCCGGGTTGAGTATCATAGGCAAAAAAACAGATATGAGATTAAACATGTAATTGGCCCAGATGAATTTCATGAAGATGTTAACAATAATGCTTATACCAATGCCCTGGCCAAATGGAATATAGAGATAGCTTACAAGATATACCGCATCTTAAAAAGGAGATATCCCACCCAGCTCAAAAAACTTATGGCAAAGATCAATCTGAAAAGGAGTGAGCTAGAAAATTGGAAAGATATAGCCAGGAAGATCTTTGTTCCCGTTTCAGAGAAAACAGGTCTCATCGAAGCCTTTGATGGATTTTCCAAAAGGAAGAAGTGGCCTACCCCGGAATTAGACAATAATTCCTTACCTCTCTTCCCCAAAAATTTAGCCCTGGACGATATTGGCCAAACCCAATTTATCAAACAGGCCGATACCATACTGCTTTTATATCTCCTCTCGGATACCTTCGACCTCGAGCAGAAGAAGAAAAATTATCTCTATTATGAAGCAATGACCCTGCATAAATCATCACTCAGTCCCTCTGTTCACGCTATCGTCGGCAATGAGGTAGGAGAGACGAATAAGGCCTATCGTTATTTCTTAACCGCAATATATGCGGACCTGAGAAATATTCATGGTAATACCCGTGACGGCATTCATGCTGCTGCCTTAGGCGGAGCCTGGCAATCCGTAATTAACGGCATTGCTGGCATGCGTATTAAGAAGGGCATTCTCTCGTTTGATCCGGGACTACCCACGAAGTGGAAGAAGATTAAATTAACTGTTAAATGGAGAGGATTTGATTTATTAGTTAATATCAATCGCGAGAAAATAAGACTCCGTTTCAATTCTAAACGCAAAGGCATTTGGTTACCTTTAAAGATTTATGGTTTAGGACGGAGATTACCCGCCAATAAAACAGCTACTTTTTATAGTAATCCCAGGCAAAAAGTAAATACAGAATAGAAAGAAAAGGAGCCCGTTAAGTATGAAAAATACGAAAAAAACCATAAAAATTGCCCACTTACACTGGGGCTTTCCCCCCACTATTGGTGGCGTGGAGACCCATCTCACCATCTTGTTACCCGAATTGGTCCGGCGAGGATACCAGGTGGGACTGCTGACTGGCATGGTCGAAGGAGAAAAGACACGGTGTCGATTCCAAGGCGTGGAAATTTATCGCACCCCGTTGCTTGACCTCAACTGGCTGGCAAAGAGAGGTATTGAAGGGCTGGAAGAAGATATTACCGAGATCTACCATGATTTTATCGAGAGCCTCAAGCCTGATATTATCCACACCCACAATATGCATTATTTCAGTGAAACCCATATTCGGCTCCTTGATGAAATATCCCGGGAAAAAGGCATCCCGCTGATTCTGACGGCACATAATGTCTGGGATAATATACTTTTTTTGAGACTTACCAGAGAGATAAATTGGTCACACATCGTCGCGGTTAGTTACTACATCAAGAAAGAATTGATGGGCACAGGCTGCGATGATCAGAAAATAACCGTCATCCATCACGGAATTGATACCAATGTCTTTCATCCTGAGGTTAATACCGACAAGGTTCTCAAAAAACATCCTGTCCTGAAGGGGAAAAAAGTCATCCTTCACCCGGCACGCATGAGTTTAGCCAAGGGCTGTGATGTTAGCATTAAGGCCCTCAGCTTTGTTAAAGAACGGTTTCCTAATGTAGTCCTGGTCTTAGCCGGAAGCAAAAATATTATTGATTGGGATGTGACTCAGCAAAAAGATATTGCCTATCTCCTCGACCTGGTTAGAATATTCGATCTGAAGGAAAATGTATATATTAATGCCTTCAATCTGGAAGAAATGCCCGGACTTTATGGTCTGGCTGATGTTTGTATTTATCCATCATCTGCCTGCGAGCCTTTTGGTCTCACTATGTTAGAATCATTGGCCACAGCCAAGCCGATGATTGTCACCAACATGGGTGGAATGCCGGAGATTATTCACGACAGTATTACTGGATATGTTATTCCCGTCAAGGATTTCGAGTCATTAGCATCTCGTACTCGCTCACTTCTGGCTGATGAGAAGTTGAGAAGGAGGCTTGGTTTTGCGGGGAGAGAGAATGTTCGAATCCGGTATACTAAGGAGATAATGACTGAACGGAATTTAGAGGTGTATCACCAGGTGCTCGCTGGTATTTAATCGGGCAGGGAAATTGACGATGGCACGAATGTGGAAATGGGGACGTTGTGCGTAAGAGTTCATGATATTTAGGATAATGAAATAATTAGGGAAATCAGGGAGACCCGCAGATGTGGCAAAAATGGGCTGGTTCAAATTGAGAATTATTAGAGGTGTTAACGTCTCCTATAGGATTGCAACCTTGGAGGTCGCAACTATAATAAAGGATCTTATTCACCCAAAGTAGCCGACTGCGTTCTGGAAGACCTTCAGGCCTTCCCCAATCTCCGGAATGGATTTGCCTTCCCGCTTAAGCCTTTCCTTAAAATAAGCCCAGCGGGGATGGTTGGTGAAATGGAGGAAACGCTCCGGATGAGGCATTATCCCGAAGATCCGCCCACTCGGATCACAGATCCCGGCGATATCCTCCAGTGAGCCGTTGGGATTAAAAGGAAATCTCCCTTCAGCCGGCCTGCCCTGCTCATCAACATATTTAAATACCACCTGCTGATTATTATGAAGGGCCTTTACGGTATCCTTCGAGGCGAAAAATTTCCCCTCCCCGTGAGCAACCGGAAGGTAAAGCTGCTCAATTCCCCGGGTAAAGATACATTTATCGCTTACCCTTTTCAGGTACACCCACCGGTCTTCGAACCTTCCCGTATCGTTAAAGCTCAGGGTATTGTTCTGCGCCTGGTAATTATCATTGAGAGCCGGAAGCAGGCCGTATTTCACCATCACCTGAAAGCCATTACAGACGCCAATTATTAATTTATCTTTCTCGATAAACCGCTCAAGCTCATCGCCAAGATTGGTCTTGGTCTTGACGGCCAAAACCTTCCCGCCGGCAATATCGTCTCCGTAAGAAAACCCGCCCGGAAAGGTCAGGATCTGGTATTCACTCAGCTTCTTCTGCCCATCAATGAGGTCATTTATGTGTACCCTTTCGGCCTGGGCACCTGCCTGGTTGAAAGCGAACTCGGTTTCGTAGTCGCAATTAATCCCGTAACCGGTCAGGATAAGGGCCTTGGGCTTGGTCATAATTTTATACTTCATGGAATAGCAAGGAATAGCAAGGAATAGCAGGGACTTGAACCCTTGAATCCTATCCATTGACATTTGGATTTAGTTGTCTACCATCGCAGGGTCTTTTTGTAGGCTTCTTTAAGGGAGTCAATCTCGGCATCAACAATCTTTTTCCCCTTAACTCCCTTAAGCACTACTTTCCTGCTTTCATTTATCTCACCAATTTGGGTAAACTTTTGCCCCTCCATCAGGGCCTCGAACCGCTTTTTGTTCTCCGGGGCGATAGTTGCCAGGAGGCGGCTTTGCGATTCGGAAAAGAGCAGTTGATCATCCCGCTCTATCCCTTCCGAGGGAACCCCACCTAAATCAACCTCCAGCCCCAGCTCTCCGGCCAGGGCCAGCTTAGCCAGGGCCACCCCTAATCCGCCCCGGGAGATACTGCCGCAGGAAGCCATCAACTCCCCCTCCCCGGCCCGGTTGAGTGCCCG
>JAUWWP010000315.1 GCA_030616835.1 Deltaproteobacteria bacterium
GTCTGGTTGAGTTTGCTCAGGTAGCGAGGGCTGGCGATAAAGGTAATCTGCCCCTCAACTGCCTCATCGATTGATCCCACACTGCTTATCTTGACTCTCTTATTACCAATAACCCTTCCCCCCACGTACTCAGCTAATTCTCCTAAATTCTTTTCCATTATCTCACCCCCAATCCCGCGTGAACGCGGGATTAAAGCCTACTTCGTCCGCCTGAGGCGGACTACGAAGGCTGAATATCAAATGTTTAAAACAATCCCTTCGACCCCTATGCCCATCGGGGCTTAGGGCAGGGTTTTATGTTTTGGATTTTGGTCATTTGAGATTGTTTAGAATTTGGTGCTTAGTGCTTAGGATTTATTTCAAAAGAATGTCCCGATAGAGAATTCAAAGACACTCGGGTCAATATCCTCTCCCGGCTTCCTAAAAGGAAATCCCCACTCAAACCTAAAGGGAGCAATAGGGGTAAACCAGCGAAAACCAAATCCCCAGGCGGCCCGCAAGGGGCTCTCAAAGAAGTTTTCGCTCTCCCGGTAGGCATTACCTCCGTCAAGAAAAAGAAGCCCTTTGAGCCCGGCCGCTTTGATTATGGGAAATAGAAACTCTAAATTAAACACCACCATTTTATTCCCACCAGCAGCAATACTCTGGGTAGAAGAGGTTGGCTCATCCTTTTGGACTAAAATCTCATCCCTCGGGCCCAGTGACCAGTATTGGTAACCCCTTACCGAGTTAATTCCTCCCAGAAAATACCGCTCCGAGAAGGGTAGCTCCCTCTTGGCCAATCCGTAGCCTAATTTCCCATTGAGCATCAGGACCGTGCCCCAAACTACCGGGAAATACCACCGGGAGCTTGAAGAAAATTTGGTGAAATCAAAATCCCCTTGAAGAAATCCTCCGGCATATTCCACTGAAAATGAGTTAACCGATCCTTTGGAGGGATCAAAGGGATGATCCCTGGAGTCACGAACTATGCTCCCGGTAAGGCTGCTGGTAATCCCTTTCTGTTTCTTCGGTATATCGGTAATATCAATATCCTCATATCGGTAAGAAAGAAAGACCCGGGAGTATTCTGCAACCCGGTATCCCCAGCGAAGATTTCCCCCGGCACTTGCCCGAGTAAAATCGGCATATATTCTCTCGCTTTTGAACAGATCAAACCCGAAGGACCAGGAGCTATCCAGGAAATAGGGCTCATAAAAAGAGAAATTGTAGTTCTGCCTTCGTTTTCCCAGCTCGGCGGTCAGGCTCACCCTCTGTCCCAAACCAAAGAAGTTTCCCAGGGAGGTTTGAATCATTCCGACAAACCGATCGACTGAGCTGTAGCCGAAACCGGCAGATAAGGTTCCGGTATGCCCTTCCTTTACTTCAACCTTAACATCCAGCTTATCCTCCCGTTCACTGGGTTCGGTACTCAGGTTCACCTCTTCGAAGAAGCCAGTGGCATAAACTCTTTGCCGGCTTTTTCTTAAACCAGAACCGCTGAACAGTTGCCCCTCCTTCACTCGGAGTTCCCGGCGGATCACCTTACCCCGGGTTTTAGTATTACCGATAATCTTTATCTTATCAAAATATACTAACTTCCCCTTCTCAATCTCAAAGATGAGATCAACCCGCCTTCTCTGCTCATCGATCTTAGTCAGGGGAGTGATATTGGCGAAAGCATAGCCCAGGTCAGCATATCTATCAGTTAACCTGAAGATGTCCTCAGTTATCTTCGACCGATTAAAGATTTCTCCCTCCTTGGTTCTTAACCCCCGAAAAAGCTCTTCCTCTTCAAAGATAAGATCTCCCTTTAGCTCTATTGTTCCCACCCGGAACTGTTCACCTTCCTCCAGACTAAGAGTGATGTATATCCATCTCTTATCCGGTGAAAGCGAGATGAACGGAGGGTCTATCTTGAACTGGATGTAACCATTATTATAATAATGGCCAGTAATCTTGGTGATGTCACTCTCTAAGGTCTCCTCCTTAAAAATTCCTCGGGAGCTCACCCAAGAAAGACGGCTGCTTTGTTTGGTGTCCATTATTCCCTTTAATTCGCTAGCGCTAAATGTCTTAATCCCTAAGAAGTTAATCCGTTTAACCCGAACCTCTTGCTTCTCCTCGATCCTGAATTCAAGCTGCACCTCGTCTCTCTCCAATGGCTTCAGGGAATAATTCACTTCCGCAAGATAAAATCCCTCATCAGCATACATATTCTTTATCTTTTTACAACTTTCCTGCAAGGCCTTTCGATCCAGGACCGACCGGGGCTTGATCTCAATAACCTCACGAAGCTCATCTTCTTTCAGCTTTTTGTTGCCCGAGATTTGAACTCCCTTAACCAGGGGCAACTCCTTTACGATAAAAGTGACAATTACTCCTTCGGGCCTTTCCTCTAAATCCACCTGAACATCGCTGAACCAGCCCAGTTTATAGATGTTCTTGATATCAGCGCGTACCTGGGATTGCGAAAAGGGCTCTCCTGTCTTAGTACGCAGGTTGACCCTGATGGCCTCCTCTTCGATACGTTGATTTCCGCTCACCAAAATGTCAATCACCTTCTGCTGAGCACCCATTGCGACCCCGCTCAGGATCCAGCAGGTTAGTAAAAACAGCCGGGTTTTCTTCCACATCAGAATGAACTTCCTTCTCCCCTACAATAACTGTCGAGTAGGCATCTTCAACAACCTCCTTTCGATTGCCTAATGCCACTAAATCCCCCCCCTCCCCCCTTTGAAAAAGGGGGGAGGGGGGGGATTTTCATTAACTTACCACCTTTCCTTCACTTAAACGAACAGATCGGGACATCTTCTTAGCCAGCCGTTCATTGTGAGTGACAACCAGCAGGGTAACTCCTTTTTCTTGATTAAACCTTAGTAGAAGCCTCTCGATCCCTTCGCCGGTCCTGGCATCTAGATTTCCGGTGGGTTCATCGGCCAGGATCAGCGGAGGATCTAAAATCAGCGAGCGGGCAACCGCTACCCGCTGCTGTTCTCCCCCGGAGAGCTCTCCTGGTTTATGGGTGAATCTGCCTCCCAGTCCTACCTCCCGCAGGATCGCCTCCGCTTTTACAATTGCCTTCTCTCGGCTAATCCCCTGGATTAAAGCAGGCATCATTGTGTTTTCCAAAGCACTGAACTCCGGCAAGAGATGATGGAACTGAAAGACAAAACCGATGGTGCGATTTCTGAATTCAGCTAACTTGTTCTCGTCTTTTGCGGTAAGCTCCTCATCCTGATAGAAGATCTTCCCTGAGGAGGGTTTCTCCAATGTCCCCAGGATATGAAGCAGGGTACTCTTGCCCACCCCCGAGGCCCCCAGGACTGCAAGCGTATCTCCGGGATAGAGCTCCAGATTAATCCCATTCAAAACATCCACTCGGCTCTCTCTTTCTCCGAAGGATTTATATATATTTTCTGCTCTCATTACGGTAATCTTTTCCGATACCCGGGGGTGAAAATCATTAATATAATTAACTTATTCCCGTAAAAAGTCAAGAAAAAGCACAAACTTGAGGTCAATTCGGACATAAAGCTACCTTGAAGTTTTTAAGGCTCATCACGAATTGTTGTGGGTAAACAATTAAATCCAAATGTCAAAATCCAAATACCAAATAAATGTCAAATGACTAAATACCAATCCTTCGACAAGCTCAGGACAAGTTGGCGAGACTCCCATTAGTTATTCGTTATTCGGTTGCGCTGCTCGCCCTTCGACCCTGCTTTAGCAGGGCTCAGGACAAGCTGCGTAACCACAACCGTTTGACTCAACCTATCCTTCGACAGGCTCAGGACAGGTATTTTACAGAGTTTTACCAACTACTAAAGGGTTACCACTGGATTATTCACTTACCCGGGTTGATTTCATTA
>JAUWWP010000230.1 GCA_030616835.1 Deltaproteobacteria bacterium
AATCACAAAGGTCTCCTGATGACCTTAAAACTATTGGAGTAAGAATAATCGTTATCTCAGAGGGAGACATTATAAAAACTATTGATATTCCTCAAGAAGATTTTGCTTCAGCCGATGAAATTTTAATCCCAGATCCTCTGGCAATTCAAATAGATTCCTCCGAAAGACTACATCTTATTTTTACTACAACAAATGTTGTCAATCAAGAGGGTGCTTCTGCCTACACATCTGGTCCAATTTATAAAGTCTTTCATTCGATAATAGATAACGATTCAGCTCAAATACATGAAATTGAGTCAATGAGAAGTTGTAGCATTGCCTGGGGAAAAATGTTCTTCATTAAAGATGAATTACATCTTTTTTATACAGCTCATTATCATAATCTAATCCATGGGATCTATAATGGCTCTGACTGGTCGTTCTCAGAGATAACGAGGTTTCGTGATAGGCTTGACATACGTGACTTTGTCTTTGATGAATCCGGGGATTTAGCTGTAGCCTTGGTTGAAAGGGCGAAAGATCGTCCTGACAAAAGAGGGTGGCGGGGTATTTTGAAATTTATGTTGATGAAAGAAGGAAAGTGGGGACCTGAGGTAACGGTCTTTGACCCAGGAGATGCTCCCTAATTGAATAAAAGATTTCTATTTGCAACAGTATTGTTTTACGCATGAATTATTCCCTAAAATCTTAACGGAGAGGAATATAATTCGGGATAAATTAACTGGATAAATTATTTTATTAACCCTTAATCAAGGAGGTGCAAGATGTTAAAGAGGAGGCCTTTTAGGTCGACGGTCCTGCTTGTCTCTGCCCTCGGCGCTCTCTGCTGGGGCTGTGAAAAGAAGGAGGTTGCGGAAGAAGAGAAGGTGCTGGCCAGGATTGGTGATGAGGTTATTACCCTCAAGGATTTTAATGAGGATATGAGTAGAATGCCTCCTCATGTGAGGAGAAGAATGGCCCGGGTTGAGGAGAAGAAGAAACATTTAAACAAGCTGGTTGAGCGCAAATGTATGCTTCAGGAGGCCGAGAGGAAAGGTTTAGCCGACGATCCAACTATTGTTAATCAGGTTGAAAACTACCGTGCGCGGCTTATCGTCCAGAAACTCTTAGGCTCGGTGAAAAAAGGGGTGGCGCCGGTGACTGAAGAAGATGTCAAGGAGCACTATGAAAAAAACCGGGGCCAATTCCAAACCCGCAAACAGATTAAGGCAAGACACATCCTGATCAAAAAAGATGAGGCAGAAGCTAAGAAGGTTCTGAAGAAGACTAAAGCCCCGGGAGCTGATTTTGCCGCTCTGGCCAAAAAGTATTCTCAGGATCCGGCTACCAAGGATAAGGGAGGCGACCTGGGTTATTTCTCCCCCGGGCGAATGGTTCGCCAGTTTGAAGATGTTGCCTTCTCGCTGGAGAATCCCGGGGATATAAGCGATACCGTGAAGACCCCCTTCGGATATCACATCATCAAACTGGAGGACAAAAAGCCTGCTAAGCCTAAGCCCTTAGCTCAAGTCAAAGTGGAGATCCGGCGCCGGCTTACCTCACAAAGGCAGAAAGAGGCCCAGGATAAATTTCTGGAAGAGATAAAGTCCCGGACCCGACTCGAGATTAATGAAGATCTGCTGGTTGAAGAAGCTAAGCCCAAGGCCAAGCCCAAAGCTAAGCCTAAAGCTGTGCCGAAGCCGGCTGAGGAACCCGAAGAGAAGAAGGAATAAAGCTCAGGGGCTGATCCTGTTCAATGAGGAAAAATTTAGTTTTTATTTCCTTAGCTCTGGCACTAACCGCTGGCTGTCAAAGGGATTGGACTGGAAGCCCTAAAGGGGAGGTTCTGGCTACTATTAATGGCCAAAGGCTTCCCTTCAGTGAATTTGAGAAAGAGTTAGTGGCCTTTCAGTCCCAATATGATCGCTTCTTCCCCGCAGCAGGAAAAGTTCCCCAGAACCTTAAGGTAACTCTTCTTAATCAAATGATCGAAAGAAGGCTTCTCGCTCAGGAGGCCCAGCGGCTGGGGATTGAAGTAAGTGAGGAGGAGTTAAGATCAGGGATTGACAAGATCCGGAAGGATTATCCAGCAGACGGTTTTGAACGAACACTCGAGACCGAATATATCAACTTAGAGGACTGGAAAAGGAGGTTAAAGGAAAACCTTCTTACCAAAAAGTTGATCGAGCAGGTGATCCTTTCTCGAGTCTCGATCACTGGTGAAGAAGCGCAAAGGTACTACCAGGATCATCTCTCGGACTATGAAGTTCCCGAGCAGGTTCAAGCTCGCCAGATCGTGGTGGAGACCGAGCGGGAAGCTCGCAATATCTTGCGGAGACTCAAGAAGGGTGAGGATTTCGCCAAAGTTGCCCAGGAAAGCTCCCTGAGCCCTGATAGTGAGAGGGGGGGTGATCTCGGATTCTTCTCCCGGGGTCAGATGCCTCCGGAGTTTGATCAGGCAGTCTTCTCCCTCCGCCAAGGTCGGTTAAGCAATGTGGTTAAGAGCCCTTATGGCTACCACATTTTTAAAGTAGAGAAGAAAAGGAAGGCCAGAAGTCTGAAATTCTCCGAGGTAAAGGAGCAGATCCTTGCAAAACTAAAGCAGGAGAAGCAAGAGCAGGAGTATTTAGCTTGGCTTACCGAACTAAAATCTCGGGCCGAAATCAGGATCAACCAGGCCTTTTTGGCAAAGGAGGAAGGCTATTAATATCTATTGGCTTCCTTTTACTTAGCTCACCTGAGCTTCAGGCCCGGATTATTGATCGGATCGTGGCGGTAGTCAATGGGGAGGTTATCACCTTATCTGAATTGAAGGAGTTGACCTTACCTGCCGAGAAGGAAAGAGAGGCCCTCGAGAGGCTCATTGAGAAAAGGTTGATTGTGCAGGAGGCTAACCGACTCAATATCAAGGTTAGCGAGCAGGAGGTTGAGCAGGCGATCAAGGATATTGCCCGCCAGAGAGCGCTGACCCTGAGCACTCTGAAGATGGTCCTGGCCAAGGAGGGAGTTGGATTTGATAAGTATCAGGAACAGATCCGGGATCAGATTCTGACCAGCAAGCTCATTAGGAGTAGAATCCAATCCCAGGTAGAGGTGAGCAAGGAGGATTTAATAGATTATTACTCGCGCAATCCCGAAGCCTTCCAGAAAGGAGAAGAGATTCGAGTTCAGCAGATCCTCTTTCCGGTCTCTCCTACTTCGGACCAGAGGGAATGGGAAGAAGCCTACCAGAGAGCATTGAAGGTTCTGAAGAAACTTAAAGAGGGTGCTGACTTTGCCGCTCTGGCCAAAAACTACTCTCAGGGTCCGGCAGCCAGGAGCGGAGGCGATCTTGGCTGGGTGCGCCGGGGTATGCTGCTGCCTTCCTTTGAACTCACTGCCTTTAACTTAAAGGCAGGGCAAACAAGCGAGCCAGTCCAGACCCCCCTGGGGTTTCATATCATTAAGGTCCTGGATAAGAGGGAAGGGGAAGCCGAGCCCTTTGAAAAGGTGAAAGCGCAGATTCGAGAACACTTGCTTCAGGAGAAATCCGAGAGCCTCTTCCGTCAGTGGCTGCAAAGATTAAAGGAGGATTCTCTAATCGAGCTAAAGCTCTGAGGTAAACCCTGTTAGAAGCTCACCCCGTAAGAGATTCACCCCGTTAGACAAATTGTCTAATGGGGCGAAGACCTTCCTTGGCTGGCTCTCCCTAAGCAACTCCTGGAGGGGTTTCTGATCCGAAGGAACTGGTGGGCTACTGCTTAAAGGGTGCGGTGATCCTATGGCCCTACCCCTTTTGGGAATTACAATGGGAGACCCTGCGGGAGTGGGTCCCGAGGTAATCGTCAAGGCCTTATCGCACTCCGGGCTCTATCGCCGGTTTCGGCCTCTAATTCTGGGAGACCCGGCCATCCTTTCCCGGACAATTGAAGAACTCAAAGCCCCTTTAGAACTCCATCTCCTAAGAGCTACTCAAATCAACGATCTTCCCCACCTCTCCCGGGCTCCAGGAAGGATTCCTCTCTTGGCCCTATCCAATCTGAACCCTAAAAAAGTATCTCCCGGCCATCCTGATCACAGCAGTGGCAAGGTGGTTGTTAATTATCTAAAGAAAGCGGTGGATCTTGCCCTGAAGGGGAAAATCTCAGCCATCGTCACTGCTCCCATTAGCAAAGAGGCAATGAACCGGGCAGGCTACCATTATCCTGGCCATACCGAGTTTCTGGCTGAGCTGACCAACACCAAATCCTATGCCATGATGCTCACCGGAAGATTACTTAAGGTTATTCTCGCCACTATCCACTGCCCCCTGGAGGAGGTGCCTAAAAGGCTCAGCCGGAAAGGGATAATAAAGACCATCGAGATCGCCTCCGAGTCTCTGCAGGTATTTTTCGGAACTCCCCATCCCCGGATCGGTGTGGCTGCCCTTAATCCCCATGCGGGTGAGGGGGGCCTTCTGGGAGAGCAGGAGCTTAAGCTAATAGGACCGGCGGTCAGGCAGGCCCAGCAGAAGGGGATTGAGGTAAGTGGGCCGCACCCGGCTGATACCCTTTTTTACTTCGCCATCAAAGGGCAGTATGATGCGATTGTCTGTATGTATCATGATCAGGGGCTGATTCCCCTAAAGATGCTCCACTTTACCGATGCCGTTAACGTTACCCTTGGGCTTCCCATAATCCGCACCTCGGTAGATCACGGTACTGCCTATGGAATTGCGGGCAAAGGAATAGCTGACCCCGCAAGCATGATCGCTGCCCTCAAGCTGGCCGCAAAGATGGCGAGGACCAAGGAGAAGAGCTCAGGGAAATAAGGCTACATCATACCCCATTCCCTGTCCTGAGCCTGTCGAAGGAAATGACATCCTCATAATCACCTCTCCCCTGTGTGAGGAAGAGGGCCAGGGTGAGGGGGAATTAGAATCTGCAATATCCAATCTATAATCTACAATCTTGGTTCTGACCACCGACACCGAATTGTTATATTTTACGATTAACCCAGCATTTCCCCTATTTAGTCATTTGGATTTAGGATTTCATTTGTAATTTGGATTTTG
>JAUWWP010000409.1 GCA_030616835.1 Deltaproteobacteria bacterium
GGAGACTTTAATAGTGGGAGGAAATGTATATGACCCCCAGCCCGGCTCGGGAGTAGAATCAGTCACGGTCTTCGTCAACGGAACATCGAGCGCTGCTTCCCTGGAGGGTAGCACCTTCAGCGCTACTATTACCCTGATCCCCGGGCCCAATACGATCTATGCCTCGGCAGAGGACCGGGCAGGCAACCAGGAAATATCTCCCCCCTGGGTAGTAACCCTGGATAATGCTCCCCCGATTGTGGTAATTCTCTCTCCCTCGGACGGCACCCTCTTCGGGGCCGCCGATGACGGCGACGCCGATCCAGCCAACGGCTTCCAGACGGCAGTCACCGTGAGCACCGATGCCGAAGACGGGCAGAATGTTACCCTGAGTATAAACGGCCTGTCCTTTTACTATCAATTGGTAAGCGGAGGAGTTGCGTTCTTCCCCGCAGCCACTTTATTCGAAGGGCTAAATAGCCTGGAGGCCAGTGTAACTGACCTGGCTGGTAATCACGGGGTATCCCTGACCATTCAGGTGAAGGTGGACACCATTCCGCCGGTCATCTCCTTTGTCTATCCCTCCCACGGTATGATTATGGGCCCGGGCGATGACAGCGACGGCAACCTTACCAATGGCCTTCAGATTGATATTACCGTATCCACCGATGCCGAGCCCGGCATGACGGTTACTTTAATAATAACTGCTGCCGGTCCACCCACCTTTTGGTATGCCCCGGTAGTTGGAGGAGGTGCACTATCCCCCACCGTTACCTTGAGTGAGGGACAGATCAATCACCTCACTGCCGTGGTCAGCGATGAGGCCGGAAATATTGGGAATACTGAGATCGAGGTAATTGTGCCCTATCTTGGGCTTACCGAGGCCAATACCACCATCGATCTGGAATGGGATCAGAGCATGCTTTTGGAGTGGCTACAGTTAGAGGGAGTAAATATCTACCGTTCCCTCTCCCCTAATGGCAAATACAGAAAATTAAACGAAGGGGAAATCCTGGCACTGCAAAGAACGCTGACTGACAGCGACTACCTTGAGGGAGTGAGGCATTATTACTGGCTCACGCGGGTCGATGAATACGGTAATGAATCCTGGGGCCCAGAGAATATAATTCAGGGAAGACCTCTCTGGGCACTGAATCCAGAATTTCGCTTCCTACCTATTGAAGATAAAATGGCCCTGATGATGGCCAGCCCGGCCAAGATAGTCTTTGTCTTCAATATTCTCCCCTTAGACGATTACAACAGCCCAGTAACTGCCTCAGTAATCTCCAGCTTACCGACCGGGGTTACCGCTGCCTTTAACCCAAATCCGGTCACTTCCTTCCCGGGAGTAATGACTCTTACCTTCGAGACCGACGAGACTACCCCTCCGGGAATCTATAGCGTCACCATCCAGGCCACGGGAGGGCCGGTAACTAATGTACAGACCGCAACGATCCCCCTTACCCTGGATATTATTGATATCAATACCGACGCGAGTGCGATCTCCCTGCTCGTTTACCCGGGGTCTCTCGCGGTCACCGAGACTATGAAAATTTACGGACAGATCTCTCCGCCCCACTCAGGCCAGACGGTAACCATAACCTTGAGCTCTCCCAGCGCGGCAACTACCCTGACTTCCCTATCCGATAGCGAGGGAAAATACTCGACGCAATACACTCCGATGAGCAGAGGAACCTGGACAATTACCTCTTCCTGGCCTGGTGACGGTGACCATCAGGGGGCATACTCACCGACCGTCGGGGTTACGGTGGGTAGAGCAAACACCGTCATCACCCTCCAGGATAATGCCTCTGAAGATACCAAGGTCGGCGATTCCCTTACCATCAGCGGGAAGATCGACCCTGTTCCCACCCCGGGTCCGATTACCATCCATCTGACGATTACTAATCCGGATGAAACTGTGGAATTTGATGGAGATCTCAGTATGGCTCCGGACGGCAGCTTCTCCAAGAGTATTACCGTTGAGCAAACCGGCTACATTCAGGTCGAGGCCAGCTTTCAGGAGACCGATAACTACAAATACTGCGAAGCAGAGATCATGATCCCCATTCAGCAGCCGATCGGGGCAGCCATTATTTTGGCCGGGGGGGACAATGATGGCTCGGATCTCTGGCAGGCCACCAACTACCTCTGTAACCAGGTCTATCAAATCCTTATCAACCGGGACTTTCCTAAAAGCCGAATATGTTACTTTCATCCTGACCCAAGCAGCAACGATGCCGATGAAAACGGCAATTTCACCGATGATGCCGATGATACCTGTGTTGCTGACTTCGGCTTTTCTGCTGCGGGGATTCAACAGGCTATTACCGTCTGGGGCTTATCTAAGGTAAAGGACTATGACCAGCCACTAAAGGCCCCTTTAATCCTCTATCTGATGGGCTCTGGGGGAATGGACGAATTTTACCTCGATGGCTCCATTACTATTACCGCTGCCTCGCTTGGTAGTTGGCTGGATGATCTCGATAGCAGCGTCCATAGTGAGTATACCCCTTCCGAAATCGATCCAGAAATATCCTATCCGGTTTACTTAGTCATTGAGAGCCAACAGGCCGGTTCCTTTATCAATAACTGCGGCAAATTAGGACGGGTTATCGCAACCGCTACCGGGTATGATGAGTTCTTGGAGGAAGATGGAGAGATTAATGTCGTAGAAGTAAGTTATGATTCCTTTTCCTTGTACTTCATAAATGAGATTGCATCCAGCTCGGACATCGCTGCCGCTTTCTCCGTAGCCAATGAGGATATCTTGATCCTACTGGACAGCTTGGAAGTAACCCATAATCAATACCCTAAGATTGAGTCCGATGGCTATAATAGTACATCAAATGATGCTGGTGATTATACTATGGCAAGCGGTAAATTTTTGGGTTACCGCCCGGGAGGAAATGCCCTTCCGGTAATCAAAGGAATTAAGGAGCCGGTTCTCTTGGATGATATCGTAACTGCCGGGCTCTGGGCAAATGTAGAGGATTATGAGAACAGCATCTCTTCAGTTTACGTCACGATCATCCCCCCACCGGCCTCCATTGAAAGCCCCAGCACTTTGTCCCTGGCTCCTGCTGTCGGAAGTAAATACCAGGGAA
>JAUWWP010000472.1 GCA_030616835.1 Deltaproteobacteria bacterium
CAAAAAGGGGAGAGGGGTTTTGGGGGAAATGTTCCCCCTCCCCTTACCTACTTCGTCCGCCTGAGGCGGACTACGAAGGCTGAATATCCCCTCCCACCAGGAGAGGGGAAATAGCGGTGTCGATAGCAAAGGTAATAGATTATGGATTTCAGCATCCGATCCGGTTGAGGTGCAGTGGACTTTTTAAGTCAGCGTCAATGGAGTCAAAAGGGCGGGACTAACGGTCGAGGAGGGACATAGCCATTTACTTTTTTTATTATTCTCTCAATGTTTCCTCTCAGCTTCATCCAGCAGTTGCTCGATTGTCTTTCCCTTCTCGGGCTCAGTCTTCTCCTCCGGTGGTGGTTTTTCTACCCGGGGATGCTTCTTCCTTATCTTGGCGACATCAAACATCCCTTTCACCAGCTTGGGGCTTTCATATATTTCCTTAACCCGAAAGCACTGGGTTAACTTTTCATCGGTATAAAACTCAACTCGAAAGGGATAAGAGAGTCCGCCGCTCAGGTACCGATAATCCTGGTATTTAATCTCTATCATCTTAACCACCCCTTCGATTATTACCCTTCCGATGAACCTCAGCGGAAACAACCTCTCTTTTTCAACCCAGAGCTGCGGCACCCTCTCCTCCCCCTCCCGGGCTCCAATTATGTAAGCGATTTTCCCCTTATATCTTCCTAAAGCCACCTTCCCGGCATTAATCCCTTCCTCCCTAAGCAGCCGAAGAATTGCCCTGGTTGAGGGGAGAAGAATAAGATCACGAAATAGAAGCCTCTGTCTCAGTTCAGCCTTATCCTCGGGGGCAATACGCTCAGCAATTAGACTAACCGACTGCTTTCCCTGACTTACCAGCATTCTCTTTTCCTGAGGAAAGCTAACTTCGAGGCGAGCTTTATCCGGAGCCTCCAGGAAGAGAAGAGACGGAACCTCAAGCCTCCCGCCGGCATAAGTATCCTGGTAAAGGACGACCGACTGCTCTATTCGAAGGGCAGTATATTTGGGCTTATTCCTTACCATCAACCGCACGATCTGATGGGCAGGAATAATATAAGCAGTTAACCGGGCCGGCAAAAGGATTAGTACTGTTAGTATTATGAGAGGCCACCTTTTCATTTGTTCATTTCCTTTCTCAGAAACTCTCTGAAGCTCTCCTTTAGATCTGGCCGCTTTAAACCATAAACCACATTGGCCTGGAGGAATCCCAGCTTATCCCCGGAATCATACCTTATCCCCCGGAACTTATATCCATAGAGCATCTTCCTGCGGGCCAATTCCTGAAGGGCATCGGTTAGTTGGATCTCTCCTCCCTTTCCCGGCTTGAGCCAGGCGAGAATCTTCAGGATCTCCGGCGGAAGAACATATCTCCCAATGACCGCCAGATTGGAGGGGGCATCCCTTAGCTTAGGTTTTTCGACTACATGCTTGACCCGGTAGAGCCTCTCCCTGATTTTATCCGCCCTTACTATTCCATAAAGATGAACCCGGCTGTCCGGTACCTCCTCCAGGGCCACTACTGCCTTGCCGTACTCAGAAAAAGTCTTAATCAATTGCTTGATACAGGGTACTCTCGAATCGATCAGGTCATCGGGCAGGATAACTGCGAAGGGCTCATCCCCCAGAACCTCTCGGGCACACAGTACCGCATGACCCAATCCCAGAGGCTCTTTTTGGCGCACGGAAATCAGCCTTACCAGACGGGAGACCCCCTGCACTGTCTTCAGAAGCTCTATTTTGCCCCTTTTTGCCAGGGCATCTTCCAGTTCGTAGGAGATATCAAAGTGATCCTCAACCGTACTCTTCCCTCGGGAGGTGATCAGGATCACCTCCTCGATCCCCGAGGCCACCGCCTCCTCGACAATATACTGGATACTTGGCTTATCAACAATGGGCAACATCTCCTTGGGCACCGCCTTCGAGAACGGTAAAAACCTCGTTCCCAGGCCGGCAGCCGGAATCACTACCCTCTTGATTTTAGCCCTGCTACTTGATTTTCGTCGAGTAGGCATTTTCAACAATCTCCTTTCGATTGCTTAACGCTACTAAATCTCCCCTATTGGCAAAGTCGTTCGCTTATCTCCTGGGCCTGATCGATTATACTCTTGATGACCTCTCTGACCGGCTGGATTGATTTTACCAGGCCAATCGCCTGACCACAGGAGATCATGCCCTTATCAAGCTCACCACCGTCGAACATCCTTTTCGCGGCCTCTCCCCCGATATAAGGAGCCAATTCATCCAGGGAAACCCCCTTCTCCTCTAACTCCGCAATCTTTTGCGCCGTAGCATTATTCCAGACCCGGTGCGTTGCTCCAATACTGCGCATCGCCAGTCGGGTATCCAGCTCCGAGGCCTGAACCAAGGCTTGTTTTAGATTAGGGTGAAGCGGGCATTCCTCGGTAGCGAGCAGACAAGTTCCAATAATAACCCCTTCCGCCCCCAGAGCCAGCACCGCCAGGAAGCCGCGACCATCGC
>JAUWWP010000487.1 GCA_030616835.1 Deltaproteobacteria bacterium
CTGGGCTCATCTTTATTGACCCAGAACAAACTCGACGACAATCTACGCGAATTGGCTATTCTCCGGGTAGCAAGCTTAAGTAATTCCAATTATGAATGGACTCAACATAAAAGAATTGCCACCGGAATTGGTATGTCCGAAGAAAAGATCGAGGGGGTAAGATCGGGGCCGGAAAATGGCCCTTTTAATGAGTTGGAGCGATTGGTCCTGCAATTTACTGATGAGGTTACCACCCGCATTAAGGCCTCCCAGGAGACATTTAACGCTATCTCCAAGTATTTAGACCACCGGGAGATTGTTGAGCTTATCCTTATAATCGGCTACTGGTCAATGGTAGCCCGGCTGCTGGAATCAATCGAGGTGGAATTAGAAAGCGAAAATCCCCCCTAACCCCCATTTTTTAAAAGGGGGGGAAGGGGGGATTTAGATAGCCGGGGCTTTCCAGCCCCGGTATTTAGTCCATCCGAATCTTCTTAGTCCGCCTTAGGCGGGCTGGAAGCCCGCCCTACTTGAAGGATTTTTAAGGAAACTCCAGGATTAGCTCTAATTGACTACCTTCAGCTCAAGTGATATTATTCCCTCATGGACGAGCCGGTGGGTAAAAAATTGAACGAAATTGCTGCCGGATACTTTTCTTTTATGGCGAGAAATTTTCCGGTAATGTGTGCAAGCGATGAATTTTATTTCTTCCCCCGGTCCTTAGAATCAGTGAAATACTTGGATTACCTTGACCGCTTAGAAAAGGAGGAGAAAGAGCAGAATCTCTTAGAGGTCAAAGGGTTCTTGAAAGATTTAGAGAACCTGAGGGGAAACAATCTTAACCTGGAAGAGAAGATAGATCTTGATCTTTTAAGACAAAGCATGCTTACCTTTTTGCGTGAATATAGCGAGGTTAAAATCTGGCAGAAGGAACCCTGCCTTTACTTAAAGATTGCCCTGATCGGCCTGGATCAGACTCTCTCCGCAGAGAGATGGGAAGAAAGGGCGTTAAGTCGGTTGAAAAAGATCCCTGAGCTTCTCCGTCAGGGGGAGAAGAATTTAACCGATGTATCCAGTCTTCACCGGGAAGCAGCTCGGGAGATGTCAGAGCGGGCAATAGATTTTCTTGCCGCTACCAAAAATGAATTCAACTATAAAGGTGAGCTGGAAGCTACAAACCTACTTGCGATAGAGTCATTAGAAAGATTTAGAGATTTTCTGGAAATAATGTCCACTACCGATATATTTGCCCAGGGAAAAGAAATACTTACCCGGATATTAGCAGAAACTTATGGATATGAGAGTTCCTTAGATGAAGTCTATGAAATTGCCAGTCAGGAATATCAGGATCTATTGACCCAGATTGAAAAGCTGTCGCTAACAATTGATAGGCATAAAAGCTGGCAGGAAGTCATTTCCGATTATAGATTGGAAGTTAGGAATCCTGCGGATCTGATTGAATTGTATAGCAGGGAGGTAAGTAGTTTAAAAGGGTTTTTAGAGAAAAAGAACCTGGTGCCGCTTCCGAATGGCCAAAAGATAAAAGTGACTAAATCCCCGCTCTACCTTGAACCCCTAAGATCCTCGGCATCTTACAGCTCTCCGCTCACAAACAGCCGCGATACGCAGGGATTTTTTTATATACAGATGTCCGACCTGCCTGCGTCCGCAGGACAGGCAGGGAGGGATTTAGCTCAATCTATCGATGAGTCTCACAAAGAGTATCTATTTATGACTGCTCATGAAACCTACCCCGGACATCATCTGCTGGATATGTTCAGGAAGGCCCAATCAAATCCAATTAGAAGGCAGATCGAGTCACCCTTGTTTTATGAAGGATGGGCCTGCTATGGTGAGCAGTTGATCGATGAGGCCGGATATGCAAAAGATCGCTTCCAGAGATTGATCTGCCGGAAGCGCCAGCTCTGGAGGAGCCTCCGGGCGCTTTTAGATATCGGGCTGCATACCGGAAGATTAGGATTGGCCGAGGCTCAGGGAAAATTGACCACATTGGGCTTGTCTCAACAAAGGGCATATCAGCAGGCCAGGAATTACGCCCTTACTTATGGCTATCAACTCTGCTACACGATCGGTAAATATGAGATCCTGGAGCTTAGAAAAAGATTCGCCAGTAAACTGGGCTTAAAGGAATTTCATAACCTTCTTCTGGAAGGAGGACAGATACCCTTTAAGTGGGTCGGGAAGAGAATGGATAAAAATGTCAAATGTCAAAGCCCAAATAAAGCAAATCCTAAGCACTAAGCACTAAATCCTAAATAATATTAAATGACCAAAATTCAAAATACAAAACCCTGTCCTGAGCTCGTCGAAGGGATTACGATCTTAAGAGATAAAATAGTTTTGAATTTGGCTAATTTGAATTTA
>JAUWWP010000438.1 GCA_030616835.1 Deltaproteobacteria bacterium
CGTCTCCGTAAGAAAACCCGCCCGGAAAGGTCAGGATCTGGTATTCACTCAGCTTCTTCTGCCCATCAATGAGGTCGTTTATGTGTACCCTTTCGGCCCGGGCACCTGCCTGGTTGAAAGCGAACTCGGTTTCGTAGTCACAATTAATCCCGTAACCGGTCAGAATAAGGGCCTTGGGCTTGGTCATAATTTTACCATTAAACTCAAATTATGTGTTAATGTAGGGTTCAATTCCTTCTTCAGGCTCAAGACAAGTTGACTAGACTCTCATTGGCTATTCGTTGTTCGGTTACGCTGCTCGCCCCGTTAAATATTCTCGATATATATCGAAGGTAATCACATTTAGCAACTTATTTCTACGGGGCTCGTTTCGTCTTTCGTCATTTGGTGATGTTCCTCCAACCGCTTTACGAATACCGATACAAGCTGCGCAACCACAACCGATCGCCCCAACCTATTCTTCAACGCGCTCAGGATAAATAACTCGGATATTTACATAACATAATATGGCTAAAAAATTCACCATCGCAGGGTCTTCTTGTAAGCTTCTCTAAGGGAATCGAGCTCGGCATCAACAATCTTTTTCCCCTTAACTCCCTTAAGCACTACTCTCCTGCTTTCATTTATCTCACCAATTTGGGCAAACTTTTGCCCCTCCATCAGGGCTTCGAATTGCTTCTTGTTCTCCGGGGCGATAGTTGCCAGGAGGCGGCTTTGCGATTCGGAAAAGAGCAGTTGATCATCCCGCTCTATCCCTTCCGAGGGAACCCTACTTAGATCAACCTCCATCCCCAGCTCTCCGGCCAGGGCCAGCTTAGCCAGGGCCACCCCTAATCCGCCCCGGGAGATACTGCCGCAGGAAGCCATCAACTCCCCCTCCCCGGCCCGGTTGAGTGCCCGGTAAAGCGCAGTCGCCTGCTGAGCATCAACCTGAGGAACATTACTGCCGATATATGGCTTACCCTGAACCTCCTCCCCTTTCATTGCATAGTATTCTGAGCCGCCGAGCTCATTCCGGGTCGTTCCCAGGAGGTAAATTAAGTCCCCGGGGCATTTGGCATCCAGGCTAACGCACTTTCGCACATCATCAATAACGGCCAGGGAGGAAATAAGCAGAGTAGGAGGAATGGAGATCTTTACCGGATTACCTTTTCCGTCAAACCCTTTAAAATCGTTGAACATACTGTCTTTGCCGGAGATGAAAGGGGTATTGAACTGCACGGCATAATCATAGCAGGCCTGAACCGCACGCTTGAGCTGTCCCAACCGTTCCGGCTCGTCCGGGCTGCACCAACAGAAGTTGTCCAGCAGGGCAATCCGCTTGAGGTTTCCCCCCACAGTAACTACATTTCGGATAGCAGTGTCAATACAACAGGCAGCCATATAATATGGGTCAATATCTCCGTAGCCGGGAAGGATACCGCAGGAGAGGGCGATACCTTTCATTGATCTTAGCAGTGGCCGCATTACAATGGCATCGGAGTGAACATCCCCTTTCCCTCCGATCAGGGGCTTGATCACCGAGCCCCCCTGCACCTCGTGGTCGTACTGCCTTACTACATATTCTTTACTGCATATATTCAGCCGACCCAGTAATTTATGAAGGTCGTTAGTTAGATCAGACTGTTCAGTTAGCTCTGGCTCCGGGTAATCCGGTGGCCTCCAAACAGAAGTCAGCTTCCGCCTGGGTACTCCGTCGTGGAGAAATTTTAGATCAATATCCATTATCGCCTTACCCTGAAAATTCACGACGCAGCGGCCACTGTCAGTAAACTCTCCGATCACGGTGGCTTCCACATCTCGTCGTTTCATCAGCTCGAGAAACTGATTGAGCTTCTTTGGGGGGACCGCATAGGTCATCCGCTCCTGGGACTCGCTGACCCAGATCTCATAGGGAGAAAGGCCGGAGTATTTGATCGGCACCTTTTCGATATCCACCTCTGAGCCCCCGCTCTCCCGGGCCATCTCCCCCACTGAGCAGGAGAGCCCCCCGGCACCGTTGTCAGTAACACTATTAAACAATCCCAGCTCGCTGAGCTCCTGCTGGGCATCACTAAGCTTCTTTTGCGTTATCGGATCCCCGATCTGCACCGCCCCCACCGGGCTTCCCGAATGAAGAGATTCGGAGGAAAAGGTAGCCCCGTGGATGCCATCCTTTCCCACTCGCCCGCCGGCCATAACAATAAGGTCACCCGGTCGGGCCTTTTTAAGATGGGAAGGTCTTCCCTTAATCTTAGCGGGCATCAATCCTACCGTACCTACAAATACCAGGGGCTTTCCCATATAGCGGTCATCAAAGATCAGAAATCCCCAGGGAGTGGGAATGCCGGACTTGTTACCTCCGTGCTCTACTCCCAACCGCACCCCTTCGAAAATAACCCGGGGGTGCAGGATGGGACTCATAAGTTCCTTGTCCCGATAAGACAACTCCCCTGAGTAAAAGGGATTACCGAAGCAGAAGCCATACATATTGACCACCAGCCTCGATCCCTTACCGGTGCCCAGTGGATCCCGGTTAACTCCCACGATGCCGGTTATTGCTCCCCCGTAAGGGTCGAGAGCGCAGGGGGTATTATGGGTTTCCACCTTGTAGCAGAGATTCCAATCCTCATCAAACTTAATCACCCCGGAGTTATCAGTAAATACGGAAAGGCACCAATCCTCCTTACCCAGTCTCTTACGAATAGCCTGGGTAGCACCCTGAATATAGGTTTTATAAAGGCTATCCACTTCGTCCAGTTGAGCAGCAAAGA
>JAUWWP010000367.1 GCA_030616835.1 Deltaproteobacteria bacterium
CCTACTTCGCCGTAGCGGCTGCGAAGGCTGAAAATCAAGCCCCTACACCAAACAGGTATAAGCTTGTCCTGAGCCTGTCGAAGGATAAGTTGTTAATATGCCAACAACTCGGGTATTTACGCATAATCTGGGTTAAAGAGTAGCAATGAAGCTGGCGATAATTGTTCCCGGTCTCAGCGATGAAAAAGCTAAATGTGAGCCAAAGAAAATTATGAGGGAGCTATTCAACAAGGCGGGATTAGATTATCAAACAGGAACGAAATATGCTCCAGAAATTGCCAAGCATTCCGATATCAAGGTAATTGCCAGAAAATGCCCAAGTTTCAGGAAATTCCAGAAGTTAGTTAGAGACCCTTAAAATTGGAGATAAGGATGCGGTATTCTAAGATGTTGATTCCGACCCTGAGGGAGGTTCCGGCCGAGGCCGAGGTGGTGAGCCATAAGCTGATGCTGCGGGCAGGGATGATCCGCAAGTTGGCGGCCGGGGTATATAATTACCTGCCTTTGGGACTGCGGGTTATCAGGAAAGTAGAGCAGATCATTCGGGAGGAGATGAATCGGGCCGGGGCCCTGGAGGTGCTCCTGCCCTGGGTTCAGCCGGCCGAGCTCTGGGAGGAAAGCGGGCGCTGGGAGGATTACGGCAAGGAACTGCTTCGCTTCCAAGATCGCCACGAGCGTTGGTTCTGCCTTGGTCCCACCCATGAGGAGGTGATCACCGACCTGGTAAGAAAGGAGGTCAGATCCTATCGCCAGCTTCCCCTCAATCTTTATCAGATCCAGACCAAGTTTCGGGATGAAATCCGTCCCCGTTTTGGCCTGATGCGGGGCCGTGAGTTCGGAATGAAGGATGCCTACAGCTTTGATACCAATGACCAGGGAGCCGAGGAGAGCTACCAGGTAATGTTTGATACCTACTGCCGGATCTTTGAGCGTTGCGGGCTTAAGTTTCGGGCAGTAGAGGCGGAAACCGGGCCCATCGGGGGGAGCTTTTCTCACGAGTTTATGGTTCTGGCCGAGACCGGGGAGGATATTATTGTAAGCTGCGATTCCTGCGAGTATGCGGCTAATCTGGAGAAGGCAGAGATCGGGAAAGATCGGCCTTCCAAGAAAGAAAGGGGGGAAGCTAAACTTAAGCCTTTAGAGATTGTCTCTACTCCGGGAATAAAAACAGTAGAAGAGGTCTGCGTATTTCTTAAGGTTAAGCCACAGAATCTGGTTAAAACCCTGATCTACCAGGGGGACCAAGAGCCTATTGCTGCTTTGGTGCGGGGGGATCATGAAATCAATGAAACCAAGCTACAGAGAGTGGCTGGATGCCAGAGACTTGAACTTGCCCCGGAGGAGCTAATTGAGCAGGTCAGCGGGGCCCCTCTGGGATTTACCGGACCCGTGGGGTTGAAGCTAAGGCTGATGGCGGATCAGGCCATCGGGGATATGGTAAATTTTGTTACCGGGGCCAATAAGGCCGATGCCCATTTGCTCAATGTTAACTTAGAAAGGGATTTTCGGGTAGAGGAGTTCAGTGACCTCCGGGTAGCCCGGGAGGGAAACCCCTGCCCCCGCGGTGAAGGGAGATTGGTATTCGGCCGGGGAATTGAGGTCGGGCATGTTTTCAAGCTGGGTACCAAGTACAGCAAGGCCTTTAAAGCCACCTATCTTGATGAACAGGGGAAGGAACGCCTTATGGTTATGGGTTGCTATGGGATCGGAGTAGGGCGGACAGCAGCGGCAGCAATTGAACAGCACCATGATGAAAAAGGGATTATCTTCCCCCTGGGCATCGCCCCTTTTCAGGTCTTAATTCTACCGGTTAATATTAAAGAGAAGAGGCTTAATGAAGTAGCAGAGAATATCTACCAGGGTCTGCAGGAAAAAGGGATCGAAGTTATTCTGGATGACCGGGATGAGCGGCCCGGGGTTAAGTTCAAGGATGCCGATCTTATCGGCATCCCCCTCCGGGTTACCTTAGGAAACAGGTTCATTAAGGAGGGAGTGGTGGAGCTCAAGTGGAGGTGGTCAGAAGAGATAGACCTGGTTGGGGAGAAAGAGGTGATGGATGAGGTGCTTAAGAAGTTAAATCCAATCAAGGAGGATAGAGATGAAAATCCCCCCTAACCCCCCTTTTTCAAAGGGGGGAAGGGATAGTGGCGTTAACCCCTGATTTAATCAGGGGGAAAGGAGGTTGTTGAAAATGCCTACTCGACCAGACATAATAGTTGAGGTACTGGCCCGAGAGATCCTGGATTCCCGGGGCAATCCCACAGTGGAGGTGGATGTAGTTCTGGAGAGTGGATATGTGGGTCGGGCCTCCGTTGCCTCCGGGGCTTCAACCGGGTTACATGAGGCAGTGGAACTCCGTGATGGCAATAAGAAGCGCTACCTGGGCAAGGGGGTTAAAAAGGCAGTTAAGAATGTGATGGAGGTGATTGCCCCTGAGGTGGTGGGCCTGGATGCCACCGAGCAGGTCTTGATCGATAAGACCATGATCGAGCTGGACGGGAGTAAGAATAAGGGAAGATTGGGGGCCAATGCCATCCTCGGGGTCTCTCTGGCCGCAGCTAAGGCCTCCGCCAATCTGCTGGGAATTCCTCTCTACCGCTACTTAGGTGGGATAGGAGCCCGGGTTCTCCCGGTGCCGATGATGAATATCATCAATGGGGGAAGCCATGCCGATAACAATGTTGATCTTCAGGAGTTTATGGTTATGCCCCTGGGAGCTAAGTCCTTCCGGGAGGGTCTGCGCATGAGCTCGGAGGTGTTTCATAATCTCAAGGCAGTCCTGAAAAAGAAGGGATACAGCACTGCGGTAGGTGATGAAGGGGGGTTTGCCCCGGATCTGAAAAGCAATGAGGAGGCGATCCGGGTGATCTTAGATGGTATTGATAAGGCAGGCTACCAGCCAGGTCGGGATCTCGGCCTGGCCCTGGATCCGGCTGCCAGTACCTTCTATGAAAAGACCTCAAAGAGATATATTTTAAAAAGTGAGGGAAAGAGGCTCACCAATGAGCAGATGATCGATTATTATGAATCACTGGTTGGTAAATACCCAATAGTGTCCATTGAGGATGGCCTGGCGGAGGACGACTGGAAGGGCTGGAGACTTCTGATGGAAAGATTAGGGGGGAAGATCCAGATTGTGGGTGATGACCTCTTTGTTACCAATACCACGAGACTTGCCCGGGGGATCCGGGAGAGAGCAGCCAACTCCATTCTGATCAAACTCAATCAGATTGGAACCCTGACCGAGACTTTTGAAGCAATTGCAATGGCCCAGCGGGCTGGCTTTACCGCGGTGGTTTCTCACCGCAGCGGGGAGACCGAGGACGCTACCATCGCGGATGTAGTGGTGGCAACCAATGCGGGCCAGATTAAGAGTGGCTCGGTCTCCCGCAGTGAGAGGCTGGCTAAGTATAATCAACTGCTCCGGATCGAGGAGGAG
>JAUWWP010000238.1 GCA_030616835.1 Deltaproteobacteria bacterium
CTACTGAGGGTCTCCTGAAAAATATTATTAAAAAGTATCGCCGGCAGGAAGAGCCCGAGCTTTTTGAGCAACAGACCCTCAAAATAAATGGCAGATACGGATTCATGTTTGGTAATGGCCTGGTTGCCAATTTTTTAAAGGCATATTACCAGGGGAAGACAACCGGGCCGTTAAAGGCACTAGAGGTTAGCTGGCGTTTGGTTACCTCAGCAATACTTAGAACCGAATACTCCCGAAGGCTCTTTGAGCATTTTAGTGCTGAGGTTGTTGTGGATGGGCAAAAGGTTCCTTTTAGTGAATACACCGGTATTTTATCCTGCACAATCCGGGAGATTGGCCTGGGATTCTCTCCAATGTGTCGGGCTTATGAAAGGGAAGGTTATCACCCGTTCCTTATTCTGGCAGCACTTAATCCATTCCAGCTGGCGTCTAAGATTCACCGGCTCTATTTAGGCAAACCCTTAAACCTACCCCAGGCCTATGAAGATATCGGAAGGGAAATCATCATCCGCTCCTCAAACCCACCAAGCTACACAATCGACGGAGATATCTTCCCGGGAGAGGAAGAGATGACCATCTCGGTCGGCCCCAAGGTTACCTTTGTTAGATAATCCTTGGATACACTCTCCCACCAAGACTAATATCCGTCCTTTATTAACAAATCAATTTTTACCATAATCTTGTAGGGGCGGACCTCTGTGTCCGCCCTTTTTCGGGCCGACAGAGACCTACCTACGCTGAAGCTATGGCAGGCAGGCGTCGGCCCCTACATTCACGCATTATTTGGGTTTAAGTATTTACAACAATAATACATGTGCTAATTTAATAATTAGCTCACCAATTAAATGCCCTCTCGGAACCTGAAGATGGAAAGACGATTCTCCTCAGTCCTTCATATCTTGCCAACCGGTCTGCGCAACCAGGTCAAGATCATGATCGGCGGTGCTCCCGTCAGCCAGGATTTTGCGGACGAGATCGGGGCCGATTTCTACGGCCCGGACTCAACCTCGGGCCGTAACTATGCCCGGGATGTGGTGAGTAAAGAGGCTTAGTATCGAGACGGAAAGAGCATGCGACCTGTCCCGAACCCTGTCCTGAGGTACTCGAAGGGTTGTCGAAGGGGCTCTCGCAGGGGCGGCTGCAGGGCAAGGGAGGCCAGAAAACGCGGAAACCAGCCAGCCGATCGGGCGGGCAGGATTTGAATTGACCACCAGGAAGGAGGGATTTTAGCTATGAAGATAGAGAGGCCTTTTAAGGACAAGCCGGACTTCGAACATTTCCGGAAGGTAATCATGCGCGAGGCCACCGGGGGGCCGGTGCCCATCATCGAGTTGTTGGTTGATCCCGAGATCATATGCGAGGCCACCGGCATTGATTTTCCCTCTTACCAAATTAACGATCTGTTGAATATAGGCACGGAGATGACTCCGGAGGAGCTGGAGCTCGGCATCCGGCTTATGGACCTGAGCCTGGCATTCAGCGAGGCGGTGGGCTACGACTACGTGACCATGATCCCGATCGTGCCCCTGCCCCGCACCCGGATGCAGCTCAAGGAGAACCCGAGGCAGCCGGGCAAGATCCGGGCCTGGCAGAACGAGCACGGGGGCCTGATCACCACCCGGGAGGAATTCGAGAGATTTCCCTGGCCCTCAGTGGACCAGATCAGCCTCCTCCCCATCGAGTATGTGGCCGGAAAGATGCCCCCGGGCATGAAAGTCATGGTATTCATCTTCGGTATCTTCGAGGATCTTAAGTTTCTCATGAGCTTCGAGCAGATGGCGATAAAGAGCATTGAGGAGCCCGAGCTTCTGGGCGACATCCTCGAACAGCTCACCATCCTCGCCGAGGCGGCCATTGACCTGACCGCGGCCCATCCCGCCACCGGCGCTATCTTTTACGGGGAGGACATGGGCTTCAACACCCAGACCATACTCTCGCCGAAGTGGATGCGCCAGTGGGTCATCCCCCGGCATAAGCGTATCGCCGATGCCTGCCACCGGCACGGAAAGCCCTTCCTCCTTCACTCCTGTGGCCAGATTGATGCGCTCATGGAGGATCTGATCGAAGTGGTCGGCATCGATGGCCGGCACAGCTTCCAGGATAACATCGAGCCGGTGGAGGAGGTATACCGGAAGTACGGCGACCGGATCTCGATCCTGGGCGGAGTGGATGTCGACCTCCTCGCCCGGGGCACCCCGGACCAGGTCCGGGCCCGGGTCCGGCAGATCCTGGCGGCCTGCGCCCCTGACGGCGGCTATTGCCTAGGATCGGGCAACAGCGTTACCAACTTCTGCCAGATCGAAAACTACTACGCCATGTTGGACGAGACCAGGAAGTGGAACCAGGAGCACGGATGAGGAATAATTATTACTTCCCATTTTAAAATTTTGTCGGTTTGGGGTTTGGTTGGGTTTGGTGGTTTGGGGTCGGACCAAGCTAACCTCTTGATATAATTTAAATAATGTGTTAAAAATGGTGCGTTTTGGGTCTTAAATCCACCTTTTTGATAGCAAAAAGACAGTTTTAAGCAAGACCAGGGGGAGGTGAACGGTGAACGGGGTCAGACCTGGACAGGGTGATTGAGAATAGTGATTTTTCAAAAAAACTCGATCGTCTAAAGCTGCATAAATAAAGGATTTTATTAATATCAGAAATAGAAAAATGTTGATTGTTGAGACCAACCCCCTACTCCCTGCTTGAGCAAAAAAAAGATTTACAGAAAGTGACATAAAAGGTAGAATAAGCCAATATTAAAGAAAGTGCTCTTTATTGGCAGGTTAAAGAAAGGAGGGGATTTTTATGAAATATGGGGTTTATCCGCTCGCTGGCCTGGTTCTTCTGATGGGAAGTCTATCATTTGCGGGCGACCTTAAGGTACCCGCAATTCCGGATGGGGAAGTCAGGGTTTTCAAGTCATACTACGCGACTAAAAGGGATCGCCCGAACATGAAGAGCTGGTTGATGCGAGCCGCGGTCGCCTTTGCTCCGGAGAGTTACACCGGGGAGATTCGCTGGCAGGGCGAGGGCGAGGGGCGTCAGTTTGTCTATACCCGGAAAGCAAAGCTAAATAACGAGTCGACGGCCGATCTTACCTTCGTCTTCGATACCAGTCCGGATTTCAGGCTGCGCAGCTTCCGGAATGTTGTCCTTGCCCCCGACGGCACGAAACTGAGAGATGTATATTACGACTACACGGAACCGAGCCTGAGGTATCCAGATAAGACCTTCCAGGTCTTTGTGGGCGATATGGTCCTTCGTAGCAGTGACCTGGCGGTAGGGGTAAGATTACCCTGGAATGTCTGGCTCTCCCCGTTCAATGTCTTCCCCTTCCGGTTCAGGGTTACTGGAGAGGAGACGATCACTGTTCCTGCGGGAACCTTCGAGTGTTACAAGGTTATGGGAAGACTCGTCCCCGAGGGGCTTACGGATATAACCGGGATTATCCTCAGCAAGATTATCGGCAAATATTACTTCTGGGTGGAGAAGGGCGGCTCTCACGGAGTTGTTCGCGTCCGCTGGCCCCTTAGCTCCGGGATAGTCCCGGGCATGCGCACCAAATATCAGACCCAGGACCTCATCGAGGTTCGTGAAGGGAAGTAAAAAAGGAAGGACTTGGTCATGAAGAAAGCTATTTTCCCGCTCGTTGTTTTCTTGCTGGTTATCCTTCTGCCAACGGTTGCGATGACCGAGCCGTTCGGTATTCCCCCTCTACCTGAGGATGAGGTAAGGGAAAACAAGATCTACTACAAGGAAGGAGATGTGAGCCTGGAAGATATGGTGACGGTCCAGCGTACGCTTTACCTGGAGGCCCCAACCGCCCTTAAATACCATGTTTATTGGGTCGGCGAGGGGGCTTCTCGCCACCCCGAGATCACCCTCATTGAGGAGCGTCACAACGAGACAACGGCTACATACACCTTCCTTTACCGCCCCGGCGAGCATTTTATCATGGAGGGTTTCAAGAAGGTGGTAACGAATAGGGCGGGCAAGGAGATCCGGAGAGAGTATCACAACATGAGCCATCCGCTGCTCGATTACCCCGATGACCTGATCCATGTATACACGATTGAATACGCTTTACGAGGCCTTGAGTTCAAGCCCGGCACCAGGCGAACCTTTCACCTCTGGCTGCCGCCGGCAACAATAGTCCCGATGGTAGCCAGGGTGGAGGAGATCGAGAACATTGAGCTTTTCGACGGCAGCACCTGGCCATGCTATCGGGTCGAATTCGGGCCGGACATGACCAAGTTCTTAGGGCGGATCCTGGGAAGGATAATTCAACTCTTCATTCCTAAGTATGTCTTCTGGTATGACACCCGCGGGACCCACCCGCTCATCCGATACATAGGCCCGATGGGAAAGGTCAATGCAATCGGGGTGCCCACAGAAATCTACGACACGACCAAGATCAAACCCCATCCTGCTGAGGAGCAGTAACCTGCTAAACATCTCTATGAAACACCTCTTAGTAATATTTGCCGTCCGCAGATGTTCCCAGCGGATATAGCCGGGCAACTAAACCGAAGATGGAAGGATAAGATTGTAGGGCGGGCTTCCAGCCCGCCATTATATCGGCAAGATGCCCGACCTACAACTTATTTTATGAAAATATGTCAGAATGCCCCGTTCCCTGTCCTGAGCCTGTCGAAGGAAATGACACCCATATAATTCCCTCTCCCCTGGAGGGAGAGGGTTAGGGTGAGGGGGATATTTGAATGTTGCCCGCCATCAATTTTCACCCCCACTTTACCCCGATGGACATCGGGGCA
>JAUWWP010000269.1 GCA_030616835.1 Deltaproteobacteria bacterium
CTCCTTTGTTGAATAATTGGAAGAGGTTATAGCAAAAGCCAGCTTTAACTAGAAATCAATCCATCATAAGAAAGTGTTACCGATCTATTGTCCTTTTAAGTGTTACCGATCTATTGTCATAAACCCCATAGGAAAAAGGACGGTTCTAATTTCTCCTAACCTTTAAGGGGCAAATCTCATCTCCATCTCTCAATGGCTTTAGATGTCATATCCGCAGAAAAGTCAATCAAATCCTTGCACTTCTCTGCGGTAGAGATATATCCCATGAAATCCTGCCAATCTCCGAAAGACTTGTCGGCAATCTCTCTACACTCTGTTGCCCCAGCTCTGCGCTTGAATTCTTGGAGCATATCCTTGCCAATGCTAAATGTCTCCGGCATCCCTCTGGGTCTATCTGTGAGCAAATTGCGGTGCCCAATGAAAAAGGCCTTTATAATCCGGACATAGCTCATCTGGCGTATGTTCATCCCGTAGAGGATATTCATGGCCATCAGTGCTCCCACCAGGGCTCCGCAAATACCTCCTTTCAGGCCAACTCCACCGTCGAATACAATGGATGATCGCTCAAGCAGGGGATCCCCGATCCCGGTCTTTTCTCGTACCCTCTCGAGAACGAACCTTGCACAATGAACGGGTTCAGTTTGCATATCAGTTTGTTCTGAATAATCACTTAGAGGCAACCCCTTTTGTATATAAGGGGCTAAAACGCCTACGGCTTTCCCGATATGGAATAGGCAGCGGGCAACCCTGTCTCCGGGCAGAAGATATCGCAGCTGTCCTGTTCTCTTATTGAAGTCGACACCAGTTCGCTCTCTACACCGCGTGGTCCCAAAATGCTGATGGAACCAATCCAGGTAATCACCTACCACTGCCAGCAGAGCAACCTCTGCGGGTAGCCCTCTCTCCCTCAAGGCGGTATCGTTCATCAACGCCAGTGCCAATGCCCCTCCCGTGACGACGCCACAGGTTGATCCGCTGGCTACCACCCCTCCTTCCAGGCCGGTAACTGCCCTGAGCATGGTATCTTCTCTTCTACCCATCTCATCCTGGAGTACCTCCAGGGTCGCCTGGGCTCAGTTCATATCTTTCAGAAGGTATATGCAGCCCTTTTTCCTAAAACTCCCCTGTGCATCTTCAAACATAGACTATCTCCTTATCGGCTTTCTATATATTATCCTGAAAAACTTAACACAAGAGCTTTTTTAAGTAAACCCCGTTAGAAAGTTTGGAGGAAACTTTAAGCCTCGCCCAAATTTATTGGTTCTTTCACCTTCCCATAAATGACGGGACTTTTTTTCTAACGGGGTAAATGATTTTTCAGGGGTAAACCAGGAGGAGTTCTTGGAAAAGGTAGGGCATTATTTACGAGGGCCTGTGAAAAGGGTCTGGAAGAGAAGGCTGCCTAAAAGGTATGAGAGAGAAAAAGGAGGACGCACTTAGTGGAAAAAATAAATTTACCCCGTTAGAAATCCGCCTCAAGCGGATTGCCCCGGGGATGGAACACATAAGACCTTTGGTCTCTTATGAGTGAGCTTTTAACGGGGTTTACCCAATTTGCCTGGCACTACCCTAAAGTGCCTTTTACCTCCATTTGAAATTCACAATCTATACCAGTAGCAGGCTTGTATTTTGCTTCTACCTTTACTTCAGATCCGCTAATTATTTGGGAAGCTCGCTCTATCCAACCGGCTACAAGAATACAGCTCGCTTCTGTTACCTCGGGAAAACCTTTAAGCTTGATAGCAACTTTTTTGCCCTTTTCAATTTCTTCAGCTTCTAATTTACCTTTATTATACATCTGTTCCCAAATTACCGAAGTAGATGTTTTGTAAACAAGAGTTACATCTGCTTTGAAAGCGTCTGTTGTATAAAATCTGTAAATTCCCTTCTCAGGATCTAAATCTTTTTCAGCAGACCAATGACCTATCTCTCTGCACAAATTCACATCCCCTTTTCCAATTTCTCTAATAATAGCGTTCATAAAATTATTAAATGCCTTATAAGGATACCATTCTGCCAGTGAAATTATTTTAGGGTCAGAGCTATCAGCAGATTTATAAAATACTGCCCTGTCTTCATCGTCAAGGCCTTTCAAAAGGTTATCTCTACCTTCAGCACCAAGTTTTTCCCCGGTATATTTGAGCAAACCAAGCAAAAGAGAGCCTTTAACTGAAATTTGTTCATCAGTAGCCATTTTTAGACCCACCTTATTTGTGAACTAAACTACCACGAAAAAATACCTCTGTCAAAAAAAAATCAACATTTTTGAGCCTCAAATAAAAAAAGAAAACAGCGGGACTGTTGAAAAAGTCTTCTTTAAGGAAATTTTTTCAATAAACCTCCTCTCCCCAACGGGGAGAGGAATTCAGCCTTCGTAGCCACTACGGCGAAGTAGGCTGAGGTGAGGGGGAATTTTCATTAAATAAGTCCTTAATCCCCCTGTTCCCCCAGGATCTTCTTGATCTGCCGGACCCCGCCAAGAAAGATGTTCCGGGCAATAAGACTCTTCTCCTGCTCGGCCAGGTTCCCCAGCAGTTGGGCCTTGAGGTCAAGGGCCTCGGTCCGCGGCTCGGCACCGCTATCGATCACGAAGTCCACGATGTGGAGAGCGAGCTGGGTCTGGTCGTCTTTTGCCAGGGTGCGGGCGCGGTTAAGAACCTTTTCAGGATCTCCGACCAGGCTCAAGACCTCCCCGGCGATCTCGCGGCTCGGGGAAGGGAACAGGTGCGAGGCATTACCGTCGAACCAGCCGTGGTAGCGACGCAGAATTGCCTGGACGATGAAATAGGGATGGCCGTAGATAGGGGCCAGGTAGGGGCTTTTAGCAAACTTCTCGGGCCACTCGAAGCCTTGCAGGATCTCTTCCTGCCACTTACCCCGGTTGAGCATAGCCACTACCTGATCATTGAGGAACCGCAGGGCCCGGGCCACCGTGTGGCAGGCATCCCGGATCTCATCAGCGCCGCTGAGCGCAGGCCCATGGCCAGGGAGGAGCAGCTCGGGCGAGCTTGCCGCGACGGCCTCCGGACCTTGCGCCCACTCAACCTCGTAGCGCTGCACCTTGAAGGGATTACCGATGTTGGGGCAGGACCACACCCACAGATCACTCACGCAAACGGTCTTGCGCTCCGGGATCCACATCCAGGTAGCATCGTCGGTCTCGCCCTTAGAGTGCCTGAGCTCAAATGTGGTATTGCCGAGTCGAAAGCTCATCGCCTCCTGGTAGGTCAGGTCCGGGTAGATGTAGTTCCTGACAAACGCGGGCATCTCTTCGGGGATCCCGAACTGGATGCGGTTTATGTGTTCGTGGTAGGGGAACATCTCCTGGTAGCGGTCAAACCTCCGGGGAACGTTCTTATGGGCCACGATGATGGGCGGGGGATGACCCCGCTCCTCGGCGTCCTTGATGACGGCTCTGGCCCCGAAGGCGTGGTCAGCATGACCGTGACCGTAAATGATGTATCGGACCGGCTTGTCAGTGATGGCCCTGACCTCCTCGACAATACCGGGACCGTTGAACTCGAACCCCACATCAAACAACACCATCCCCTCATCGGTCTCGATGATGCAAATGTTCGCCCACGATTGCAGCATGTGCACCCCATGGTCGAAGTGCTTGATCTCGCCCTGACTGGAAAGCAGGGGTATACTCCCAAGCTTCGTATCCTCGGACATTGTTTACTCCTCTCTCAAATCATCTTTTCACACCTGTTCAGGCCGCCTGACCTGGATCTTACCACTCTCGTCTTCGATCACTATCCCGGAGCTGTGCAATGCCTTGAGCGCCTTCGCCCTCTTCGGTTTCGTCTCCAAGCACACAATAGCACAGTTGCCGCATGTGACTGCCTGGGTATCGAACCTATTGCGCGCCAGGATGCCCTGCTTGTCCTCCGGGTAGCCGGGCATCGGCGAGCTGAGCCGGCCGAAGTTGGGCAATTCAGGGCGCTCGTTGCGTCTCTGAAAGTAACGTGCTATCAGATCAAAA
Organism: Deltaproteobacteria bacterium; assembly: GCA_030616835.1. Classification (GTDB taxonomy): domain Bacteria; phylum Desulfobacterota. The sequence continues at coordinate 3,986 of JAUWWP010000269.1, forward strand.
AGTAATTTCACTAACTCCTCGTCGCCCTCTGGTATGGGAGGTCCTGCCGGCGCCCAGGTGGACCACTTGCCGTCACGACTGAGCCCGGTTAAGCCCATACAGCTTATTGCGCACCTTGCGTGAATACCCTTCTTTGTGTGCGTGATCTCTCTACCACCCATGGTGAAGGTCACCCGCTCCTCGAGGCTCATGAACCGGGCCGGGCAAGCGTTCAAGCATGTTTTGCATTCATCGCAAGGGTTTTCCTCCAGCGGCTGATCTGGTTCTAAGGGAGCATCGGCTATCACCGAGCTGAGGTAAACGCGAGCTCCGTACTCTGGTGTCACTACATTGCCGCTCAGGCCGATGGCACCGAGCCCGGCCGCAACGGCCGCATAACGGTGGGAGAAGGGCGGCCTCAATCCCGTTACTGGATCCGATC
>JAUWWP010000291.1 GCA_030616835.1 Deltaproteobacteria bacterium
AATTGCATGGCAATTAAGAATTGATTATTCCCACAAAGCGGGATAAGATAAAGCAAGCTGGGAAGGGTAAAAAAGCCGCTGTAGGCATAATGAAGAAACCGAAAAGAACTAAGAATCTTAAGGGAATTAAAAGCTGGCCGAAATCAGAGCGGCCTCGGGAAATTCTCATTGAAAAAGGACCCGAATTTGTTTCCGATGCAGGTCTGCTGGCGATACTTCTGCGAAGCGGAATAGAAGGGAAGGACGCAGTTACTCTGAGTAGAGAGTTGCTTGATCATTTTGGCGGCTTGAGCGGTATCCTGAACGCTAACAAAAAGGACCTTAAGAAAATTAAAGGATTAGGAACCGCTAAGATCGCTCAATTGCTTGCGGCCACCGAAATTGCCAAGCGGCAGCTAAAGGAACAGATTATCGGTAGGACCGCAATAAACGGACCGGAGGATGTAATCGAATATATTTCTCTTTCCATGGCAAATCTCCAAGAGGAAGTTTTTAGAGTGATATATCTTAATAGGGCAAATATCATTTTGGCCATTGAAGATGTGTTCAAGGGTACTGTTGATCAATCGGCTGTCTACCCTCGGGAGATTATCAAAAGAGCCCTTGAGTTGAATGCCTCGGGAGTAATCTTTGTTCATAACCATCCTTCCGGTGATTTAAAACCAAGCCGCCACGATATATCTTTAAATCAGAAATTAGTCAAAGCGTGTCTCTCAGTTGATCTAACGCCCTTAGATCATTTAATCATAAGCCCTGCCGGATATATTTCACTTAAAGAAAAAGGCCTATTCCCCCCGTAATTATTATGTTTATCATCATATTTATTGATGACAAACTATAATATCAAATTAATTATTGACATTCATAAAATTATGTGGTAGATTATTCTCAATGGATAACTTCTATCTATAACATAAGGGGACTACTATCATGAGCGAAGTAAGCTTAGAAACCCTAAAATCACACCTCTGGGAGTCGGCTAATATTCTCCGGGGAAGCATCGATGCTGCGGACTACAAAAATTACGTCTTTGGCCTGCTATTTTTAAAGCGTCTCTCCGATGTCTTTGAAGAAGAGGGTGAAAGGATTAACAGGGAGACTGGCAATAAGGAAGTAGCCTGGAATGACCCCGATGAGCACGAGTTTTTTGTCCCCGAGAAAGCAAGGTGGGATTTTATAAAAACCCATACCCAGAATCTGGGGGAGATTCTCAATAAAGCAAATGATGCACTTGAAGAACGGAATACAGCAACATTAGAAGGCGTGTTAACGGCCACAGAATTTAATGATAAAGAAAGGCTGCCGGATACTGTACTTTCGAAGCTTATTACCCACTTTTCCAAGATCCGCCTACGAAACGAGGACTTAAGTGACCCGGATATATTAGGCCGGGCCTACGAATACTTGATTGCCCAATTCGCTGATGATGCCGGGAAAAAGGGCGGAGAATTTTATACCCCTAAAGAGGTAGTGACTCTCTTGGTTAAGATTCTGGATCCTCGGGAGAAGATGCGTATCTGCGATCCAACTTGCGGCTCGGGAGGTATGCTGGTTCAGTCCGTTTATCATCTCAGGGAGAAGGGCCAAAACACCAGGAACATCTCACTTTACGGCCAGGAAAGAAATATTGGAACCTGGGCTATCTGTAAGATGAACATGCTACTCCATGGATTGTCCAGCGCCAGGTTGGAAAAAGGGGACACTCTCCGTACTCCCAAACTGCTTAAAGACGATGGGAAACCCATGGAATTCGATATCGTCATTGCCAATCCGCCCTTCTCTCTTAAAAACTGGGGTTATGAAGAGGCCCAGCATGATCCCCATCGGCGCTTCCGATTTGGTATCCCCCCGAAGAGTTATGGGGATTATGCCTTTGTTCAGCATATGATTGCAACCTTAAATCGGCAAGGGCGCGTGGGTGTCGTGCTTCCGCATGGCATATTATTCCGGGGAGGGGCTGAGGGAAGAATCCGGAAGGGGATTTTAGAAGAGGACTTACTGGAGGCAGTTGTCGGGCTTCCGCCGAATCTATTCTTTGGAACCAGTATTCCTGCCTGCCTTTTCATTATTAATAAGGATAAACCCAAGGAGCGCAAAGGGAAGGTTTTCTTCCTCTACGGCGCCAACGATTTTTTGGAGGGAAAGAATCAGAATAAGCTTCGAGAAGAGGATATCGAAAAGATAGTTAATGCCTACCGAGAATGCCGGACGGTTGATAAATACTGCCGTCCTATATCGCTGGATGAGATCAGGGCTAATGACTACAACTTAAATATTACCCGATATATTGATGTAACCGAGGAAGAAGAACCCATTGATGTGCAGAAGGTTCTGAATGACCTAAAAACATCGAAAGAAGAACGAACGGCTATTGAGAAAAAGATGAATAAGTTTTTAAAAGAACTGGGGTATCAGGCTTAAGATATGTTGCTCAATCATGAAAATGTTGAAACCATCTTGAGCGCTTTGGGAGAGCAACTGGAAAATTTGGCGAAGGAGCCGCTGGAACTTCTGGTGTGCGGGGGGTCGGCACTGAATGTTTTGGGTTTTGTTCAGCGGGCTACTAAGGATGTGGATGTCCTTGCGTATATAGATCGGGATAGGCGAGGAAATGTTTCCTTCATTAAAGCAAGTCCTTTAAGTGCCGAACTGACCGATGCCGCCAAAAGGGTGGCCAGGGATTTCGACCTGCCGGATGGCTGGCTTAATGCCGGCCCGACCTCCGCGGTTGATACCGGACTTCCCGAGGGGTTAATGGAAAGAGTTGCCACCAGAAAATACGGTCAGAAGCTGATCATTCATTTCTTAGGCCGCTACGATCAGATTCATTTTAAGCTCTACGCTGCGGTGGACCAGGGGGCTGGGAAACACCTTGATGATCTTCAGGCTTTGAACCCAAATGCCGACGAAATAGAGCAAGCGGCCCGCTGGAGCATAAAAATTGATGTGTCGGAAGGATACCGGCAGGTTCTCAAGGACATGTTAATCAATATGGGATACAGCGATGTCGCCGAAAGACTTTAGAGATTTATTTTTAGAGAATATCCTCAATTTCCTCTGGCGCCAGTGGTCGGCACTAGGTGTCCTGGGTGAAGCGGAAACCAGGGATACCTGGGTGATCGATCCCGAGCCGATGCTGCTTTTTACGCTCGAAATGGGGCGTTATGAGCCAAGGCTTTTTGATGAGGTGATGGATTGGCTGGTTGTGAACGGTCAATGGATTGATATGCAGAGACTGCGCGGAATCATACGGGGTAGAGACTTTATCACTAAGAATTTAATAGGGGCCGTTGCGGCATATCTCGTCAAGGAAAGTAACGAAAGAAAGTGGAGGAACCTCGCCAACTTTTGTAAATCCCGGATGACAGGAAAAACCACCCCTGGTGAAGCACTTTTTTACAACAAGGACGGGGAGCCGCACCCTATTTCGAATAAGGCGGACCCGTCCTTTCAATCATACGGATTTAATCGCCCTCAGTTAGCTGCCCGCCGATTGACACGGGAAGTGCCGATCACTTCGCAAGGAACTATCCGGTTCTTATTGAGGTCACTTTTTGGCATCGGCTCCCGGGCGGAATGTCTGGTTTATCTGCTTACTCATGACGGGGGTCATCCCGCAGAGGTGGCACAAGCAATCGGTCTATCTGTCCGGGGTACGCAGGATGCCCTGATTGAGCTTTCCCGATCAGGTCTTGTCCTTACCCGGACTAAAGGAAAAAGGAAAATCGAATACTGGCTTTCCCACGAGCGATGGTGGGAGTTTTTATCGCGGGAGAACATCGCAGAATTCAAGAAACCAACCTGGATCGACTGGATTGCTCTCTATTCCGCACTTTCAAGGGTTTGGGCAGACCTGAATGAGATCAGTAAAGAGAAAGTGAGCGATTATATGAGGAGTTCCAGGCTTCGGGATTCTCTGGAAGCAGTTGGTAATGAGTTCTCTAAAAGCGGGCTCGATATTCCCCCGGTTCCCGGAAAGAATACAAAACCGTATGAATATGAAAAGGCCTTTGAAACTTTTATTAATGAAGTCTTTGGGGCAGGTTAAAGGATGGAACAGGCACGCAATTTAAAAACCGGCGTTAAGTATAAAAATACCCCCATTGGTGAGATCCCTGTGGATTGGG
>JAUWWP010000348.1 GCA_030616835.1 Deltaproteobacteria bacterium
AATCAAAAAGGAAAAAATCTATCAAAAAATCTTTTATGATGGGCTCAAACAAAAGCGAATCGACTGAAGAACCTTTCAATAAATGCTGTAATAGAATAATCTTGCCATTTTTGTCTCAGATACTTGCTAATTTGGTCTATTTGGACATTGCTCTTTGACATTCTGTCTTTTGGCTGAGTTATCAGTACCGTGATGTTTTGAATGGTAGCAATGAGGAAGTCTTGTATCTCCATACGCCATAATCTTCGCCACCTCGCCCTCTTGTAACCGTATCTATCAGACCGGGCATATGAGCGTTCCGATAGGTGCTGACGGGTCTTTATGTCACTTTTGGCTTCTCGGCTGGTAGCATAGGTAAGCATGATATCTAAATCATCCTGTCTTTCATGTCGTTTTAAGCTTCGACCATCTTGGGAACGAGTACATTTTCCCCTAAGTTCACATTGAGCACAGATTCCAGAAGAAGCCTTGTATTCGTAATGTTTCCGCTTCTTGTAATAGTTTCGCCTTCTCAGAACTTCTCCGGCTGGACAGGTAAAGGTGTCACTTTCAGAGTTATAGGTAAAAGCCTCTTTGGGGAAAATACCTTCTTGTCGTCCCGAGCCCCTATGTCTCTCCTCAATAGAAGGAACGTGAGCTTTTATCCCTAAATCATGGCAGAGAAGAAAATTGTCAATCTTACCGTATTTGCTGTCAGCTACCGCGGTATCAACCTTCTTCTGGGTATTCTGCTCGTGGGTCTCGATTATCTCCTTAAGAACCTCACCCTCGTCTACACAACCGGAAGTGACCTTAGTAGCGGTTATCACCTCATGCTTAGGATCTACGCCTCGATGCGTCTTGTAGCATAACTTTGATTTGCCCTTGCCCTGCCGGACAATTGAAGCATCAGAATCAGTGGTAGATATATCTCGGGTATTGGCTGGAGTGGCTTTTTGTTCGGTAAGATCATCTAACCGCTCTTCAAGATGGCGATAACTCTTATTTAAGTGTCTTTTTAAACTCTGAGTGTCAACTACCGAGTTATTGGAGGCATCGGCATCAATGAGACTGGCATCGACAAACAACTTGTCTCCATCAACCAGACCAGCTTCGATGCACTGCCAAACGATACGCTCAAAAAAGCTCTTGAAAGCTTTGACTCCCCAACGGGCCCTCGCTTTGCTTAATACACTATGATCTGGTATCTCATCATCAAGATCATAACCAAGAAACCATAACCAGTCTAACCGTTCGGGGATAGTTATCATCAACTCTCTTTCAGAGCGAACATTATAGAGGACTAAAAGGAGCATTATCTTGAGAATAACCGGAGGAGGAACCGAAACATTTCCGTTATTACCATATGCTTCTTTGACCTCCTTATATATAAAATTAAAGTCGATCTTCTCTAATATTTTTCTTAAAATATGATTTTTGCGAATACGTTTTTCCAGGTTGAAACCAGCAACGAAGAGTTTGTGCTGATAATTGGACTGATAACCCATCATGGTAAACTACCTCCATATATTGTGTTTACCATTATATTATATGGATTATATGGTATTTGCAAGAATTATTTGGGCAACAGCCTGTTGACTATTGACTAAGTTGTTTTATAGCAAATGATGCCGCAGCTTGAATTGAAGATAAAACGGGCGCTGTGGGGCTGTTGAAAAATCTCCCCACGCTGTCATTCTGAGCAAAGTGAAGAGGCTCATTCCCATATTTAACACAGTTTTTTAATACCCTTCGCTCCGCTCAGGGTGAGATTTTTGACTTTTTCAACAGTCCCGCTGTCCCTATTTTCCTGAGTTGTGGCCATCATTCGTTTGTAGAGTGCGCGAGGCATCATACCCCAAAAAAAAGGAGGGGAAATGGTTGAAAAGAGAAACATCACCAAGGAGGATATCTTCATCAAGGCCCGGATGCTTTCCGAGGGGGTGAAGGTGCTTAAGGACGGAATTTCTTATGGAACAACTTTGCCTGAGGTCCGCGAGATTGAAGTGCCGGACAACCTGGATGTCAATAATGCGGAGATGCTTTTGGAGGAGCTCTATAAGTCCCGATCGCTCGATCTGACCAATGTCGCACTTGGCAATGCGGTCGTTCTCGACGGTTGCAAGATCCCTGCGCCGATATTTCCGAGAGATGACTCCCACCTGGACCTCACTGTTGATGGCGATAATGTGGTTGTAACCGAGCAAGGGGAGGTTCTGGCAACCGGGAGCTTCTACACCCCACATCGGCCTTGGGACGACGAACGTCTGAGCAACGGGATGCCGGTCGAATCCGTTCTGCCCGGCATGTCTTCCGCGATCGTCAACATCCTGTTCACTCTCTCCTGTAACAATTATAACACGGGAAAGGGCTGCCGGTATTGCGGCCTCTTTTCCAATCCGGTGTCGCGGAAGATTAATAACTTACCCATAAGCTCCCTGGTGCATTGGGCAAAGTATCAGGCCGAAGCAGTCAAGATCCTGACCGATCACGGATGGCGTGGGATTCTCGCCCTAAGCGGAGGTGCGCTGCCACCGTCGCAACGTCCGGAATATCTCGAACGGCTTGAAGCAGTCATCACCCCGATTCGAGAGGCCCTCGATGAAAAGACCTTCTCGGAACTCAATGTTATCTATAACCATTATCCTCCGGAGGACCTTTCGGATATGTATAAATGGAAGGAGCTCGGGATAAACGGCACCAGTATCGACATTGAGGTGGCGGATGAGGCTAACTTCCCCAGGATATGCCCGGGTAAACACGCATATAAGCCCCAAAAATACTGGAAGGAAGCCCAGGTCGCTTCAACCGAGGTTTTCGGCCCCTTACTCCACACGACAACCAATTTAGTTATGGGCATCGAGCCCATGTCGGCCTTAGTTGAGGGGATTGACGAGCGGCTTTCAAAGGGAGTTCTGCCAATCCCACTTACATTTATACCCGATCCCGGCTCGGCCATGGCGGATGCCAGTACCCCGAATGCCGAATGGCTTGTCGAAGCGGCCGAGAAGATCGCTGACTGCTACGTCCGCCACAGCGCCAAGTTCATCAAGGCCTTCGCGGCCGAGATTGTTACCAACCTCTACTACCGTCGCGCCCCCAAATTCCTCACGCGGAAGGGCAACCCCCGTGCGGGTATGGCCCGCGGTTCCGCCCAGTTGACCCACTTGAGTGCCGTGTTTGATGAGGTGGTGCGCCGGGCACAGAAGCTGCCGGGTGTTGCGGCGAGGCTGAAGATACGGGTTGCCTAATGGCGCGGGATGTCATTTAGCTGGCACGGAACCGTTTAAAATTTACATTTTGCCCCCCTCCAGTTGTTGCTTGTCTTAATAACCTTCCAATGATATAAGGATAATATGAAGTCGTTTTTGCATAAAAAGGGGGGAAATAAATGGAAGAGAATGCCTTAAATGATCTATTAAGCCTCCCCAAACCCCGCAATGAACCACGAATTAAACTAATTATACTAATTAACTTTCCCTTTTGTATTTTGAATTTTGGTCATTTGAAATTATTTAGGATTTAGAGTTTAGTGCTTAGAGTTTTGTTTGAAATTAGGACTTCCCGCGGGGAAGCACAGGTTCAAATACGAGAATCCCAAACTAAGAGTTACGAAGG
>JAUWWP010000054.1 GCA_030616835.1 Deltaproteobacteria bacterium
CTTCTTTTCGGTCAGATTTCCAGTTTCCTTCCTTTTTGCCCTAAGCTCATCCTCAAGCTTCTTATTACTCTTGGCCATGTGGGAGTACCCATCCACCAGCCTCCTGACCTTATTCTCCAAAACTTCAAATTTTTCCAGTTCCATCATAATCTATTTATATTTTAATCCACTCGAAAAGTAATGTCAAGAAGTTTATTTTTGGAATATGGAATATTCCTGAGTTTCTCCTCTCCCAATGATATAACTGGCTGAAATAATTAAAGAAATAAAATTTGAGAAGTAAAAAAGACGCTCTTTTCTGCTATTTTAATTCCAGCCTTTTTCAATCAGATATTCTTTCTGTTCTCCTATACTTATTTCTCGGTAATGAAAAGCGGGGGCAGCTAATACTGCCTCGGCAACGGAGCGAATTAGTCTCTTTGAAGTTTCTGCCGAAATCCACGGTATGCTCAAATATTGTATCTTTTTACCGAGGGAGGCCCCTCAGAGTTTTGGTGGAAGTTGACCCTTTATTTCCCCCGCAGGCCTTCAGGCAAATCCCGCAGATATACTGACCCACAAATCCTTCCTTTTTAAACTGGCTCAATCTTTCATAGCAGCTTAGATAATCGAATTCCTCCCTTTTCTCCTTAATCGCCCCTGCCGGACAGACCGCAATACAATCCTTACATTCCCCACAGTCCCTATCAATCGGCTCATCACATTGCAAAGGGAAATTGGTAAGGATAGTAACCAATCGAACCCGGCAGCCATAATCAGGGTTAACCAAAAGATTGTTCCTTCCGATCCAACCCAGGCCCGCCCCTAAGGCTACCTCTTTATGAGAGAGATGACCTCTTTGCTTCTCCCAATCAATAATCTGTGAGGCGGGTATAGGCAAGGCCTCCCACCCTTCTCTCTGAATGAGCCCGGTTATCCGGAGCGCTGCCTGATCCAGGAAATTATTAACCTGGCGATAATGATGAAAATATAATCTGGTCGGCCAGGCTTCAATATCATCTATTATCCGATTAGATAACCTAACTCCCAAAGAAATTCCAGAATCCAACCCTTTGATCGCTCGAGGGGTAAGCTCAAATAGCTGTTGATTAACCTTGCCAAGATCCGCTACCCCAAAGAGGGAAATCCCTAATTGCTCGGCAAAATTTTTTAGCCCGGAGTAATTCTCCTGCCCCTTACCTTCCTTTATGGCCCGCATCCTCCATATACCCCAATTTCTTTAGATAAATCATCAAAATAGAGATGGCTGCCGGAGTGATACCGGAGATCCGGGAGGCCTGACCCAGGGAGAGCGGCCTTATATTTGTCAATTTCTCGCAGACCTCATTAGATAGGCCGGGAATTTGTTGAAAATCCATCTCACTGGGGATCTTCCGGTTCGCCATCTTCTGGAATCTCTTCACCTGATCCAGCTCTCTCTCAATATAGCCCTGGTATTTAACCTGGATCTCTACCTGTTCTGCCACCTCCGCTGGTATCTTAGGGAATTGCTCGCGGCCAAATTCCCTCAATTTCTGGTAAGTAATCTCTGGTCGGCGTAACAATTCCTCAAAGCTGATGGCATTCTTTATCGGGCCGGCCCCTAATTTCAAGAGCCTTTCGATATTCGTCTTAGTGGGGTTAAGCCGAGAAAGGCGAAGTCTGCTCAGCTCCTTCTCAATCGCCTCCTTTTTGGCCTTACATTCTTCGTACCGTTCCTCGCTGACTATCCCTACCCGATACCCTTTCTCTACCAATCGGAGATCCGCATTATCTTCTCTTAAGATCAACCGATATTCTGCCCGGGAAGTAAACATCCGATAAGGCTCCTTGGTTCCCTTGGTAACCAGATCGTCAATCAAAACCCCGATATATGCCTCGGCTCTTTCCAGAATAAGTGGCCCCCGGCCCAGTACCTGAAGAGCGGCATTAATCCCGGCCAGCAGTCCCTGGGCAGCAGCCTCTTCATAACCAGTAGTCCCATTAATTTGACCGGCAAGGTAGAGGCGCCGGGTTAGCTTGGTCTCAAGCGTAGGCTTTAACTGAGTAGGATCAACATAATCATGCTCGATCCCGTAGCCCGGGCGCATTATCTCTACCTTCTCCAATCCTTCAATGCTCCGCAGCATTTTTAGTTGAATATCAAGAGGCAGGCTGGTAGAGAGGCCATTTGGATAAAACTCTACTGTATTTAGTCCCTCCGGCTCCAAAAAAATCTGATGCTTATTCCTCCCCGGAAACTTCATAATCTTATCTTCAATGGAAGGACAATATCTCACCCCGGTTCCCTCGATTACCCCGGTGTAGAGAGGGGAACGGCCTAAGCCGCTTCTGATGATCTGGTGGGTCTTCGGATTAGTGTAAGTGATGTAACAGGGAACCTGAGTCTGCTTTACTTCCCTGGTGGAAAAGGAGAATGGTAAAGGGGGCTCGTCACCCTTTTGCAGTTTCAGTTTAGAGAAATCGATACTCCTTCCATCTAAACGCGGCGTGGTTCCTGTCTTGAACCTTCCCAGCCAAAACCCCAGACGCTTCAGAGTCTTAGCAAGTCCAATCGAAGGAGAATCCCCTATCCTCCCCCCGGGAAAGCTCTTTAGGCCAATGTGGATCAGCCCATTAAGAAAGGTTCCTGGGGTGAGGATTACCGTGCTCCCCAAGAATTCTTGCCCGGTCTGAGTCTTCACCCCCTGAACTGCCCCTTCTTTCACCATAACCCGCTCAACTTCTGCCTGCTTTAGAGTTAGACCCTTTTGATTTTCGACTACAGATTTCATATACCGCCGGTATGCCTGGCGATCAGCCTGAGCCCGAGAGGAACGTACTGCTGGCCCCTTGCTGGAATTCAGTCGGCGAAACTGGATAGCGCACTGATCGGTCGCCTTCGCCATTTCCCCTCCCAGGGCATCGATCTCTTTAACCAGTTGCCCCTTGGCCAAACCACCGATGGCCGGATTGCAGGACATCAGGCCAATGGTATCGAGATTCATGGTAAGTAGAAGGGTCTGACACCCCAGACGGGCCGCCGCCAGGGCAGCCTCACAGCCGGCATGACCACCACCAACCACGATAACATCATAGGATTGAGGATACCTTAGCAAGTGATTTCTCCTTTTATTAAGGCAGTAGAGGAAGGGCCTAAGGCCCACTCGAATAAAATGAAAGAAACATACTTATAATCATGACCCTGAATCGGCTCCCACCCTCTGCTCCTGTTCAATCCGTCTTGCTATCTGGCTGTTAACTGCTCTGACGAGCCCGGGCAGAAGACGATTGACAATTGCCAGGATTTTCATCGATGGGGTAATAATGATCCTTGCCTGGTTTCGCTTAACCCCTTTGACGATTGCCTTGGCAGCCTTCTCCGGGGTGGTGCCGATCCACTCTGGTATCTCCTTGACCTTAGGGCTAAGACCCTTAACCTTAGTGGTCTGAAGGATGGGAGTGCGGATGACACCGGGGCACACAACGCTCACGCCGATATTGTGAACTGCCAGCTCGGCGCGCATTGCCTCGCTGAGACCCACCAGGGCAAACTTGGTGGTGGAGTATGCCCCAAGAATTGGGGTGGCAACGAGACCGGCGCCGGAAGCCAGGTTAATGATGTGGCCGCTGCCCCGCTCGATCATCTGCGGCAGCAGGTGGTAGATCATATAAATTGCTCCCCACAGGTTGATGCCCAGGATCCATTCCCAATCGGCCAGATCCATGTCCCGGATCAGGGCAACGAGGCCTACGCCCGCGTTGTTCATGAGCACATCCACGCCGCCGGCCTCCTTGATCGAAATCTGGGCCAGGGCCGCTACCTCGTCGGGCCTGGATACATCGGTCCGCACCCACAGGGCACTCCGACCGAGCCGTTCAATCTCCTCGGCAACTGATTTCAGTCCCTCCTCGTTGATGTCAGCGATAATGAGGTTGGCGCCCTCGGCGGCAAAGGCCAGGGCAGTGGCCCTCCCGATCCCGGAGGCTGCCCCGGTAACAAGCACACTTTTATCGCGGAAATCTTTCATCGCTTTCCTCGCTTTGTTTATAATCTTTTGGAAATAACTTTACCTCGGCATTTCCGCCCGCTTTCTAATTCACCGCCAGCTTTCTATAACCAGGAAACCCTTATAAAAATAGTAGTTTTCGGAGTAAAAGTCAAGAAACCCCAAAATGTCTCAAATCCCAATGGCTGAATCCCAAATCCCAAAAGGGAAAATCTATTCGTGTAATTCGTGAAATTCGTGGTTTAAATACCAATCTGAGATTGCCCAAAATTTAGGCAAAGGGCAGAAAATCTTCAATTGGTCTCCTCTCTTTGAACTTATCCACAGAGATATCCACAGGATTTCCCCAGAGGCTGGGGATAAACTATTTGGAGAGATTTTATCCCAGATTTTAAGAATATTACATCCGTGGTTTGGCAAAAATGAAGCTTAGAGTGCCATTAGCAATTATTGTTATGTTGTCAATGGCAGTTGGGAGGATAAAGGAAGGGCAAAAGAAGAATATGCGCTCTCCTTGGTGGAGTCCCCTTAAAGAGGCTACAGAGAGGTATAAATCGAGAGGGGGGGGGATAAGCATGCCTGAAATCAGACAGAAAGGCAAAAATATGGGCCTTTCTATCCTCATAAATTCTTTTTGTAAAGAAAAACTGCCAGTGCCTAGTCTATTTTGAAAAATGATGGGAATCCTTGCCTTTAACAAGAAAAAAATGCTAAAATTTAAACTCTTTGTCTGATAAAATTCTGGTATAAATGGTATATTTTAGGTAAAATGATCCTCTAATTTCTTCAAAGAAAAAATCTCAATATGAAAAATAAAGAGCAGGGCAAAGAACAACTTAGAAAGACGGGAATCGAACTCATTGGTAACACTCCTTGGGGAACGCATTTCTGCCAATTCTATCAGACCAAAGAAGATTTGATTAGCATCTTAGTCCCTTATTTCAAGGCGGGATTAGAAAATAATGAATTCTGTATGTGGGTTACTTCGGAACCTTTAAACGTTGAAGACGCCGCGAAGGCACTAAAGAAGGAAGTAAAAGACTTAGATGATTATATTAAAAAAGGCCGGATCGAGATACTTGATTATAGCCAATGGTACACCAAGTCGGGACATTTTGATTCTGACGAGGTGCTCCAGGGTTGGGTTGAGAAAGAAAGCCAGGCTCGCAAAAGAGGATTCGATGGGCTTCGCCTCACCGGAAACACTTTCTGGCTTGAGAAGAGCGATTGGAGAGAGTTCACTGATTACGAAGCAACTATTAATAGGGTTATCGGCAAATATCGAATGCTGGCCATCTGCACCTATTCCCTTGATAAATGTGGAGGATCAGAAATCGCAGATGTGGTCGTTAATCATCAATTTGCTCTTATTAAGCGTGGGGGTAAATGGGAGATTATCGAAAACTCCGAGCACCAGCGGACGGTGGAAGCGTTGGAGCTTAGTGAAGAGCGCTACGCAGTGGCCCAGCGGGCAGCCAACATCGGCAGTTGGGATTGGGATATCCGGACTAATGCTCTTCACTGGTCTGACCGGATCGAGCCTATATTTGGGTTTGGTAGTGGAGAATTCGGCGCAACCTACGAGGCGTTTCTCCAATGTGTCCACCCCGAGGACCGCCAGCATGTCATTGATTCGGTAAACGCCTGTGTCGAAGAGGCTAAGGACTACGTGATCGAGCATCGCATCGTCTGGCCGGACGGGACGGTTCGCTGGGTTTCGGAGACCGGCGATGTAATCCGGGATGAAAACGGGAAGGCGATCCGCATGCTCGGGGTTGTCCAGGACATCACCGAGCGCAAGCGGGCGGAAGAGGCGCTCAGGGAGAGCGAAGAAAAATTCCGTTCTCTGGTCGAGACAACCAGTGACTGGGTATGGGAAGTGGACCTAAACGGTATCTACACCTATGTCAGCCCGAAAATCAAGGATCTATTGGGATACGAACCGGAGGAAGTCGTTGGGAAGACGCCATTCGATCTTATGCCCACGGATGAGGCGGACCGAGTAGCCGGGTTGTTCAGGAATATAGTTGAGTCCAGGAAAGCATTTATGGGGTTGGAGAACACTAACTTACACAAGAATGGGCGAAAAGTGGTACTTGAGACAAGCGGCGTGCCAATTTTTAACGCAGATGGAACTCTTTGCGGTTACAGGGGCATCGACCGCGATATCACTGAGCGCAAGAATATGGAAGCCGAAGTTAGCAAGCGGACGCATGATCTCGGCGAGCGCATAAAGGAACTTAATTGTCTCTATGGCATTTCTCATATTGTTGAGGAGCCTGGCATATCGTTAGAAGAGATATATCAAGGGGTAGTCGAGATCATTCCACTTAGTTGGCAGTATCCGGAAATTACATGTGCGCGTATCATTTTGGAAGATCAGATATATAAAAGCAATAACTTCGAGGAAAGCGATTGGAAGCAGTCCTCGGACATCCTTGTGCGTGGTGAGAGAATCGGCCGTATAGCTGTCTTTTACCTGGAAGAGCGGCCCGAGATAGACGAAGGCCCGTTCTCCAAGGAAGAGCGGAATCTGCTCGACGAGATTGCAGAACGATTAGGGAAAATAACCGAGCGCAAGCGGGCGGAGGAAAAAATCAAGAAGTCCGAGCAGAAGTTCAGGACCATATTTGAGTCCATTCCCGGCGGCATACTGATAGTTGACCAGGACAGGCGAGTGCAGGCAATAAACAAGTTGTTAGAGCAGACCTTCGGCATTTCCCGGGCAGAGGTTATTAACAAGCGTGCCGGTGAAGTACTACAATGTATCCATGCATCTGAGATTCCGGAAGGCTGTGGTTATGCGGACTACTGCCGGAACTGTCAGGTTTGGCTTACTGTTCAAAAAGCCTTTGCCGGAAAGCAGATACACCGGAACAAGGCAAAGGTTGAAATACTTGTCGATGGAAAGGTCCAGGAGCGCTCCCTGCTGGTCAGTGCTGCCCTCATTGAGTATGAGGATAAGAGGCTGGTAATCATTATCTTTGAGGACATAACCGAACTGAACCAGTTACGCCACCGCCTCAAGACCGAGCAATCCTTTGCCGGCATTATCAGCCGTGATTTCAAGATGCTGGAACTGTTCGCCACCATAAAGGAGCTGGCCGAGATCAATGCACCGGTATTGATTCAAGGTGAAAGCGGAAGTGGTAAAGAACTGGTTGCATCTGCAATTCACAATGAAGGCCCGCGTGCGGACAAGCAGTTTATTCCGGTCAATTGCGGCGCACTGCCTGATGGGCTGCTCGAGAGCGAGCTGTTTGGTCATGTAAGAGGGGCATTCACCGGAGCTATCCGCGATAAGAAGGGACGTTTTGAACTGGCTGATGGCGGCACGATTTTCCTCGACGAGGTGGGTGACTTAAGCCCGGCCATGCAGGTAAAACTGCTGCGTGTGCTCCAGACCGGTTGTTTTGAAAGGGTGGGAGGAGAGAAGACAATTAAAGTCAATGTGCGTGTCATTAGTGCCACCAACAAATCTCTGGAAAAAGAGATTGCCGCCGGTCGGTTTCGTGAGGACCTTTATTATAGGCTGTGTGTAGTACCTATAACCATGCCGCCGCTTCGTGAAAGGGTAACTGATATTCCTCTTCTGGCGGAGTATTTTCTTGAACGTGCAGCTAATGAATCAGGTCACGAAAGGGTCTCCCTGTCTTCAGAGGCCCTGGCTATGTTAATGGACTATAAGTGGCCCGGCAATGTGCGGGAGCTTCAGAACGCACTCCAGTTTGCTTTAGTCAAGTGCCACGGTCAGGTTATTGAGCTTCAGTATTTACCACTTACCGTCCGGCAGTCCGATAAGATTGTGCCGAGCTGGAAGCGCCGCAGACGTAAACTTGAATCAAAAGCTGTGGCGGATGCCTTACGCCAGACCAAGGGAAACCGGTTGAAAGCCGCCAGGTTGCTCGGTGTTTCCCGGGCTACTCTGCACCGATTTCTCGCCGAAGAAAAGAACCAGACCCAAGATTCGTAATTCCCACCTCCTGGTCAGATGACTACTGTCTCAATTATCACAATGTCTCATTTAAGTTAAATGAGACGCTGCCTTATTATCACCTTATTCACACTTATCGTAATAGCAAGCAATAATACTGTGGGTTATGGCGTAGATTCAGCTTGCCCTGAGAGATAGTCCAGGTAAAAAGTATCTTGAATTGTCTCATTTAACCTTATTAAATGAGACTTATTCTAACCTCTTCATATAGGTGGTAATTATGTTTAATCTCTTTATTTTCAATTAGTTAGGAAAATTATCGAGATTAAGACAGGTTTGGCATACTCTTTGCTCCATTCCTTAGAATTGAATAGGCAAATGTATGAGGCCGAAGAAATGAAATTTAAGTCCAATCAACACATACGGGAAGTGCTGGAAGTGGCCAGGCAACTAATTATTCTCGCGGATCAAGGAGATTTGGACAGTATGGATGACGGCTGCCCCCTGCTCAATGGCATTATCCGCGACTGTGCTTACAAGATTCGAGCCCAGGCGGAGCGTGAGCGTGAGATACACAAGGAGAAAGGCATTTGGGATACTGGAGAAAATACTAAGAAATAGGTCTAGCACCGAATGAAGTTCTTGCAATTTAATGAAAAAAGCAGAAGAATGCCGGAAACCATGGTGGAGAAGTTGAATGCTTCCCTAAGCTATCCAGGTAAAAAGTTGTTTGCTCTCAATAAGCGGAGAAAGTGAACCCAATGGCAAGGAAATCTCGATTCTTCAAGAGCAGTAGACCGAAAAGGGAGCCCTTGACAGACGACTCCATCAAACCTTCGCACACCGCGCTTTTCCCTAAAGAAGAGCTTTCTTCGAAACCATTTTTAGAGGAGAAGCCGACAGGATTCTTTCTTGATGAGGATACTCCCTTATCTTATTTGAAAGATTTCTTCGGGCCTTCAGAACCACAGGAGCCTCGGGTAAAACCTTCCTTCGCCGCCGGGTTAGCTAAGAAGAGAAAACTGCCTAAGATTTTCTTAATCAGTGGGGGGGCAATTGCTCTGCTGTTGCTGGTATTGGGGACAGGTAACTACCTGCTCACCAACTCCTCTTCAGTCAGGCAGAGCCCAACCGAGATCACGGACAAACCAATTGCTTCCCCCTCCGACCTGAGCGGGAAATCCCAGGAAAGCACACTACTCAATACACCTCCCCCCCTCTTGATCCCTGCTCCGGAGGAAAAGAAGATCTCCAGGCCTCGGTCCCCGGCAAGAAAAATAAAAGCCCTTTCCCCGCCGAAACTGTAGAAAAAGCCTCAGGAAGCAACCAACAAGAAAGTGGGGGAAAACGCTGAGCGGGTTTATGAGCTATACATCAATAGAAAATTTATTTTGGAGGAAACCAGAGCTATCTCCTTAAAGCTATCCCTTCTTGGTATTGAAAATAAGATAGTAAAGCGAAAGGACGGAGGTTACACGATCTTTGCCGGCACCTTTAAAGAACTGAGCAAGGCTAGGGAGGTAAGGGATAAGGTCCTGGATGCTGGTTATCGGGTCGGTATTTATTCCGTCGTTAAGAACTAAGCTCTCTTCTAAGATTCCGAAGAACCTAAGGATTCCAGCCAACCTCAGATTCTTACTAACGCCGGAAGATGAGGCTTTGCCGATCCTGAGAGAAGGTCTCAGTCGTCTTTTCCTCCCTCGGGACACAAAATTTTATATCGTCACCTGGGTGGGAACATTCAGCGGAGTAATTTCTTACTTCAGATAAAAGTCATCCGGATTGATAAGTTTTACCTCACCCAGTAATAAATGTAGTAGGATAAAAAAAGGCTTGAGAAATAATGGAAAGGAGTGAAAGAAGATGCCGGATAAGATAGAGAGCGAGGTTAAAAGCTCAAAGATCATTTTAGCACAGGGAGATATCACCAAACAGACCACGGAAGCAATTGTAAACGCAGCTAATAGCTTGCTGCGTGGCGGTGGTGGTGTGGATGGAGCTATCCATCGGGCCGGAGGCCCGAAAATCATGGAGGAGTGCCGGAAGATCGGTGGCTGTCCTGCGGGAGAGGCAGTTATTACTACCGGGGGAAATCTCAAGGCAAAGTATGTCATCCACACAGTTGGTCCCATCTGGAAAGGGGGGAATGCCAGAGAGGAGGAGACCCTTACCCGGGCCTATCAGAATAGCCTTGCCCTGGCGAGCAGGAAAGGAATCCGGACCCTATCCTTCCCCTCCATAAGTACTGGAGCTTATGGATACCCGCTCCAGGAAGCCTCTAAAGTAGCACTCAATACCATAGGTAACTACCTTAAGGGCCATCCTGAGATCGAGAAGGTGGTGGTCGTCCTTTTTTCTGATCAGGACTTCCATATCTACCAGGAAACCCTCAAGGAAATAGGACTTCGCTAAAGATATGCGGAGAACGGGTGAATTTTTATACAAGAGGGCATAATTAAGTTTTTGTCATTACCAACCATTCCCCTCTCCCTTTTTTTAAAATAAGAACAGCGCCCGTTTTATTCTGGTTTAAATCCTTCACCCCGATGTCCATCGGGGCAAGATTCAATCATTTGCATTTTTCACTTTGCAATTTGCATTTTAAAATTCGCCGCAGGCGCCTGGCATCATTTGCTCATTTGTCAAGA
>JAUWWP010000221.1 GCA_030616835.1 Deltaproteobacteria bacterium
CCCAATCCAATAACCAGTCCTATCGCAATACCAATCCCGATCAGAATCCCCTGAACCATCGCACCCACAGCTCGATTCCCATTTTTTAGCTCCTGGGGGGTATCAAATGGGGTTATTCTATCGAATATCTTATAGCCCAGATACATAAAAATAATCGTAATAAATCCGCCGATAATAGCATAGATAAAATTTAATAAAATTATCGATAAATTCATAACCCCTCCTTTAAATTATTAATAATTTTATTCTTCAATTCTCTGGCTTTTTTTAGACCTTTTCGTATTTCTTTCTCTGGGATTTCCGATCTTATAAAGAAAGGGTAACGATCAATAATATAATATGGAGTTGCTCGCTGACATATTTCACGGAATTCCTCAAAAGAGGGATCATATTCAACTGCATAATCAATCAACTTTACTAAGTTATGCGTCTTTTCTAATTCCCAGCCTTTTGACAGTAGATAACCCTTCAAATATTTCTCTACTGCTTGCTGAAGATGGACACCAGCATCAATAAGGTCATCCGCCTTTAGCATTATCTCTACCCGCTTTAAGTCTTTATCAGCTATATTAAACCAATCCTCAGGCAAGCTTGATTCTTTATCTTTCATAAAGCACAACACCTTTGGATAAAATTTCTTTAAAGAAATGGTCACCTATTTCAAGCCGCTGCTTTAGCTCTTCGGGAGTAACAACAAAAGGGGATAGGTCTATTTTCCTTATATCTATCATTTTGTATATTTGAACCATTCTGTCTATGACTCTATCTTTTGTATTTTTTACAATCAGAAGATCGATGTCGCTACCTCTTGTAGGATTTCCATACGCATAAGATCCAAAAAGGATGATTTTCTCAGGAGAATATGCTTCTTTAATCTTTGCGACTATCTTTGATATCATTTGCCGCATACTCTCGTCCTTTATCATATGATACCTCCGAATGGGAATGTTCCAACTATAGTAGACCCTGCCCGCCGAATAAATTCTTTGGCAGGCGGGAAAGAAAGGGCGGTTCACCCCTAATTATGGTAAAGTTCGGGGATATATTAACCTTTTCTTGTCCTGAGCCTGTCGAAGGAAAAGACCTGCCTGCCGGCAGGAAGGAGAACCACCAGGAATAAAGGGTATCACATTATTGAGAAGAAAGCAACTTGTCCTGGGCCGTGTCCTGCCTGCCCTGAGTTAATCGAAGGGAGTCACTCGAAGGGCGAAGCCGAAGGGGATTTACAATTTATATTTCCCCTCCCCTGCCTGTTTTTTGTAGGGGCTTGATTTATCAAGCCCGCTCCTCCGCCTCAGGCGGATCGGGTTTGAAAATACAGGGAAACAGAGCTCGGCTTTCAATCTGAACGAAATAAACGCTCTTAACAAACCTAACGCTCCTAACGTTTCCAAGAATGCGGGCCTGAGCCTGGCACTTCCTGATATTAGTTATGGAACTGATGGAACACCGTTCCCTTTCATACAGAAATGCCCAAAATATGAATTCTCGGTCACCCTGTGCGAGATGTGACCCCATTTCTTTCCATTGCCAGATGACCGCCAAGCTGAATTCCTCAAGGCTTTTGATGTGTCTCTCCCCAAGTGGCTTGTAACTCCGCGCATGTATTTATTTGGCCAAGATTGTAAGATTATCTTGGTATTTCAAATGGTTGCAACAAGAAAATTGTCTGTTTTATATAGGAAGATCCGTTTTAGCTTGCCAAATCATAAAATAAGTCGTAAAATAAATCATAGACCAAATCACACATTCAAAGGGAGGTTACTGCAATGAGAACTACCATCATCATCGAGGATGCCCTCTATGAGAAGTTTAAGTCCCTCGCTGCGAAAAGGAAGCTCAGTGAATTTATCAATCAGCTTCTGAGGGAGAAACTTGAGGAGGAAGAGAACAGGATGTTGAGCAAAAGGATGAAGGAGGGCTATCTTGCCACCCGCCGAGAGAGAAAGTCTCTTAATAAGGATTGGGATTCAATCTTGGCTGAAGATTGGAAATAAATAATGGCATATCCTAAACGGGGTGATATCTACTGGGTGCAGTTAGATCCGACGATAGGCTCCGAGATAAGTAAAACCAGACCAGCTCTTATTATCTCGAATAATATTGGGAATGAATATTCAGATCGAGTAATTGTTGCTCCAATTACTTCAAAGGGACTATTTAAGATTTATCCTTTTGAGGTAGCAATTCCCAAAGGGGCTGCGGGTTTAGAGGAGGACTCCAAGATTTTTCTGGATCAAATCCGGACTGTAGATAAAACCCGCCTGGCCAAGAGGGTTGGTAGACTATCTCCGGAGATGATGCTCAAGGTGGACCTTGCAATTCACTTGAGTCTTGGTTTGGGTAATTGATTTTTCCAAAGGTGGTGAGTATGGGTATAGGGAAGATTGATGAACGCGAGTCGGAGGGAACAGAGATCAGGAAAGTTCTGGAATCGTTAAGTTACTAAATGAAGCTCCAACCCCGACCTTCGGGGCTTAACTAAAAACTAAAGCTCTGACCCCGACTCCCGCCTACGGCGTCCGCAATTAGCGCACGGTAGAGAATCTCGGATGACATAGCAATGTCTGACAATTCCGGGGACATCATACTTATTTCTTGGGTTAATAGGTGATGTTGCTTCTAAAACAACTTAGAAGAAAAATGACTCTCAAGCAAGCCTACATTCAACCACCAAGTGCAACACTTGGATTTAAAAACCTCAGTTTTTCCTTCCTAGCTGGGGTACGGATGGCAGAAGTATGATTTCGTCCCCCGCACCTTGTTAATCTTCTCATGTCCAAGGAGTTTTCCGGAGGGTCTCCCATATTGAAAGCTTTCTTATTTAGTTCAAACCTGACAGCCGATACCGGATTCATCTCGGACTTCAATCCCCTCCCGGAGCAGGAAAGCGGTGAAAACGCCTATGCCTTTCACTAACTTTTTGCCCTGGTAAATATGATTTACCCCGCAGGCAGGACTCCTGTCCTTGAGGATAGCCCGGGTAGCACCACTGAGTTTGGTGATCTTCAGAGCTTCCCGGGCTCCTTTCAGAAATTGCCGGGTGACATCTTTTCCCTCGAAAGATATAACCCGGGAGCGGCGGGAGATAATTTCCGATCCGCTACCGCGAGTGATTTGTGAAGTGGATCGGGGGGTAGGAAGGCCACCCAGTTGCTCGGGGCAAAGGGGGATAAAATTCTTCCCCTTTAGAAGTTTCCGGACTCGGGCATTACTCTGGTTACCTCCATCATAGCGACAGTTTACTCCTACCAGACATGCACTGACAACTATCATTTACTTCAAGGAATAGCCCTTCGACAGGCTCAGGACACGGCAGGGAGTAGCAGGGGATAGCAAGGGATAGCAAGGAATAGCAGGGGCTACAATTCTCTGCCTAAATCCCAATCCTTCGACCCCGATGCCCATCGGGGCTCAGGATTTCGGTTTATTTCGTGTAATTCGTGTAATTCGTGGTTCAAACGACAAGCCCTCTGGCCTTACCCGGCTCTTTCGAGAAAACGAACGGCCTCTTCCCCTTGCTTGCGCTCGGTGATCTCCCCGATAAGATAGGACTGTTCATTTAGTCCCTGAAGTCGCTCGCAAATACCCTCTGTCTCCTGGGCAGGGACAACCAGAAGCATTCCAATTCCGTTGTTAAAGACCCGAAACATCTCCCCCTCTTCGATATTTCCGGCTTCCTTCAGTAAATTAAAGATCGGTTGACGGGGCCAGGCCTTTTTGTAGATCACCCCCCGGCAGCGAGATGGCAGGATCCGGAAGAGGTTTTTAGTGATCCCTCCTCCGGTAATATGGGCCATTCCATTGATGGTAAAGCTCTTTAAAATATTAAGAATAGCCTTGGCGTAGATCTTGGTTGGCCTTAACAGTTCCTCTCCCAGAAGGCAGCCCAATTCCGGGAGATGATCATTGAGCTTCAATTTCTTCCGAGCTAAAAGAATCTTTCTTACCAGAGAGAAGCCGTTGCTGTGGAGGCCACTGGAGGCGATGCCGATGATCTTATTACCCATAGTAATGGTGGAGCCATCGACGATCTTATCCCTCTCTACTACCCCCACGGCGAAACCAGCCAGGTCATATTCTCCCTTCCGGTAAAAAGAGGGCATCTCGGCGGTCTCCCCTCCAATCAGGGCGCAACCGGCCTGACGGCAGCCCTTGACAATTCCCTGAATTATCTGGAGTCCTTTTTCGGGGTCGAGCCTGCTGGTAGCCAGATAGTCAAGAAAAAATAAGGGCTCAGCCCCTTGGACTACCAGATCGTTGACATTCATGGCTACCAGGTCGATCCCAATGGTGTCGTGCCGGTCCATCATAAAGGCGATCTTGAGCTTAGTTCCTGTCCCGTCGGTGGAGGAGACTAAAACCGGGTCCTGATATTTATCGTTGCCCAGAGAAAAGAGGCTGCTGAATCCCCCGATCTCAGTCAAAACCTCAGGGCGGTGAATAGATTTAATGATCGGCTTGATTTTCTCCACAAACTTCATCCCCGCGTCGATATCCACTCCGGCTTCCTTATAGGTAAGTTTTTTCATGGTTGGCTCCTGGCTCCTTTCCAAAATTGGCTAAATTCAAATTAGCTTAGATCAAAATAGATGTCAAATCTTTTATCCTTGAATTTTTTTGCAAATTCTGTTAGTAGGATACTATTGATGAGATTCCCAAAAATTCGAGAGAGCAGCTAAAATGAGATCTAGTATCTGGTATCTTCAAGGTATCAAGCCCTTTGCCGGAATGTCCCCGGAAGAGTTAGAAAAATCGGCTAAGATTTCCTCTCTGGGTACAGTTAAGCAAGGCCAACTGATATATCTGCCCGGGGACCCTGGAAGGTCAGTTTACTTACTCAGGTCAGGAAGGATAAAGGTGGTAAAGGTTGCTGAGGATAAGCAGGAATTAACTTTAGCCTGCCTGGAGCCGGATGAGATCTTTGGGGAGCTGGATAGGGTGCAGGATAGTTTGCGGGAGACGATGGCTGAGGCCCTGGAGGAGGTTGTGATCTGGATGATCGCTCGGGAAGATTTTGAACGGCTGCTGGAGCAGAGGCCAGCTCCAGTGATAAAGCTAATTAAGCGGTCGGGACTGCAAACCCGGGAGGTACAAACTGAGATTAAGGAGCTGGTATTCAAGGATGTTCCTGATCGGCTGGTAGGGATCTTATTAAGATTGACCAATGAGTACGGGGAAGCCCATTCCCAGG
>JAUWWP010000139.1 GCA_030616835.1 Deltaproteobacteria bacterium
GGGATATAGGGTGGATTGGAGATGATAAGATTAAAGCAGAGGTGGTTATCCTTTAAGGGATTAAACAGGTCTGCGCAGAGAAAAAGGATCCTCTTTTTTACCTGGTGCCGGGCAGCATTTTCCCGGGCAACCCCTAAGGCACTCTCGCAGATATCGGTAGCAAGGATCCAGGCCGACCCTATCTCCTTCGCCAGCGAGATACCAATAACTCCACATCCAGTACCTAAATCCAGAATTCGAGGTTGGGAGACAGAACTCTGCTCCTTGCCCAGAATCTTAGCTGCTTCTTCCACCAGGATCTCGGTCTCCGGCCGGGGGATCAGGACATCCTCAGTAATCTTGAAATCCAGAGACCAGAACTCCTGCCTCCCGGTTAGGTACTGCAGTGGCTCCCTATGCCCCCTCCTCGTGATTAGTGATTTAAAGTTAGCAAAGCGGGTTTGATTAAGGGATTGGTCGGAATTGAGATACAGTTCCACCCGCTCTATCCCTAAAAGATGGGATAAAAGCACTTCCGCATTCAGGCGGGGGCTGCCTACGCCTTTTTGCTCAAGATACTTAGTTGACCAATTGATTAATCTATCGATTGTCCAGGATTTCGTAAGGGGATAAGGGAGGTGTTCAGGCATAGTTTAGCTTTGAGTTCAAAGCCTCAGTCTGATAATAGGTAGTCAGAGCCTCGATAAGATCATTTAGATCGCCTTCCAGGATCCCTTCCAGCCGGTGAAGGGTAAGGCCAATCCGGTGATCAGTGACCCGGCCCTGAGGGAAATTATAGGTTCTAATCTTTTCACTTCTATCCCCACTGCCTACCTGAGACCTCCTTTGGTCGGAGCGCTCCGCCTCCTGCTGCTGCTTGAGCCTATCTAAGAGTCGGGCACGCAGGACCTTGAGAGCCTTGGCCTTATTTTTGTGCTGGGATTTTTCATCCTGACAGGTTACTACCATTCCGGTAGGCAGGTGAGCTATTCTCACTGCGGAGTCGGTAGTATTAACGCTTTGCCCCCCGGGGCCAGTGGAACGAAAGACATCAATCCGGAGGTCTTCGGGATCAATCTTTACCTCCACCTCCTCTGCTTCCGGCAGAATCGCCACGGTTACTGCCGAGGTATGGATCCGACCCGAGGACTCGGTAATCGGCACCCTCTGCACTCGATGAATCCCGCTTTCATATTTTAATCGGCTATATACCCCTTTTCCCTCAATCAAGGCAATAATCTCCCTCAGTCCCCCAACGCCGGTAGGATTCTGGCCCATCACCTCCAGCCGCCAACCCTGCTTCTCGGTAAACTTACTGTACATTCGGAACAGATCGGCAGCAAAAAGGGCTGCCTCCTCGCCTCCGGTCCCGGCCCGAATCTCCAGGAGGATATTCTTTTCATCATTGGAATCCCGGGGAAGCAGCAGGATCTTTAGCCTCTTCTCCACCTCCGCCAGTTCCTCGTGTAGGGCAGAGAGCTCAGATTTGGCCAATTCCTTAAGCTCCTCGTCTTCCTCTGCCAGAAGTTGTTTGTTATCCTCAATCTCCCGGTTTATTTTCTGGTATCGCTGGAAGTTCTCTACCAGTTCTTCAAGCTCCGAGTGCTCCCGGGCATACCTCTGGAGTTCCTGATGATTACCGAAAACCCTGGGGTCAGCAAGCATTCTCCCCAGTTGCTCATATCGTTTAACCAGTTCCTCTAATCTCTGGAACATAACGTTAGCTTTTCCTTAGACCCTAAAACTCCTTACCTTTCATAAGGTAACCTATTTCTGCTTTTCTGTCAATAAAGCCCTAAACTTCGTTTTGAATTAATTTATGGAGTTCGATGCCGGGTATCAATTTGTTAAGCTATAATCCCAAGTTTGTTATTTTTTCCTTGAACCATGCCCCGCGCTAAGATAAAATCTTTACCGATATGAACGCAAGCTCTAACGGCCGCGATCCTTCCGGCTCGGAACCTGAAGTTGAATCCGCCTGGAATATTCTCCATGAGCTGGAGGAAGAGGGCGTTCAGCGGCCCCCGCTGTGGCGCCAGATGGTGCCGTGGGTGATCACCGCCGCCATTCTGTGGTGGATCTTCCGTGACATTAATTTCGAGGAGTTCCTGACCACGATTTCCGGGCTCCGTCTTTCCTGGTTGCTTCCTGCCATGTTCGGATTCACCGCGGTGTTTGCCGTCTGCGACATCTTAAGTTTCGGCATGTGCTACCGCTGGTTTGTGGTCCCGGACCTCACGGTGCGGGAGATGATCCACGTGCGCTGGGGCTGTTACCTCTTCCAGGTCCTCTATGCGCCTCTCGAGGCCGTGACCCATCTCGCCTACTTTCTCCGGCACAAGGGCGCGCCCATCACCTGGACTCTGTCCGGGGGCCTCTTTGCCTTGCTAAACGATATATTCGTGGTCAATGCCATCATGACCATAGCCCTCATCCTCAACACTATCTTTAACTTCGCCCCCGAGCTCGAGCCCTTCTGGCTCTTCCCCCTGGCCTTCCCCTGGCTCATCGCTTACGTGCACTTTCGCTACTGGTTCACCAACTCAAAAGACCGCTACGGGCTACGCTTCAGCCGGCACCCGCTGCTGCGCTCCTCCCGGTTGGGAAAGATTCACCATTACCTAAAGGTCTACGGCGCCCGGCTGACCGTGGCCTTGGCCGGGATCACAGCCCATGCTGTTGCTCTTCGGACCTTCGGCATCGAGGTCCCCCTCCCGGTAGTTGTGGTAGTGGCACCCTTGATCATCGGTGGGGCCTTTTTACCCATCTCCGGTGGCGGGTTCGGCGGCCCCCAACTGGTAGCCCTAATCCTGCTCCCTTACGCCGAGGGGAACGAGACACTCATCGCCGCCTACAGCATGTCCTTCTCCGCCTGCTTTACTCTGAGCCGATCCCTGATCGGTGCGATCTTTCTACCCAGCTACCTTCGGGACTTAAGGGAAGCAGTCCCCCGCATGATCACTGATCCCATAACCGGTGAACCACTTTCCGCTAATTAGAGGTCACTTCTATACATAACGACATAAATAATGCTGTATAAATTACTTGATTTGCGGATAATATTTCATACATCATTATACTGATAAATTCTAAATCCAAAATCCTAAACCCTAAACTTTAAACAAATCCTAAATCCCAAATTCTAAATCCTAAATAAATTCTAAATCCAAATATTAAATGTTCAAAACCTTCTCCCTCACCCTGTTCCTCCTCCGCTAAAGCTACGGAGGACAGACCTTCTCCCCCAGGGGATTGAAGTAAGAGGTTCTTTGTTTTGAGTTTTGGATTTTGATCATTTGAAATTGTTTAGAATTTAGGATTTAGTGCTTAGGATTTACCTTAATTGGTGCTTAGTGCTTAGAATTTATTCATCTGTCTGTATTTACGACACTGCCCTATCTATGCACAATTACTTTTGTCGTTCTATATAAAAAGCGTGAGGATATCATGGTGCTTTTCACAGAGCTATTAGAATCCGTGGATTTTGGAAAAGCCGTAGGGAACCTGGCCCGGGAGTTCAGGGAAAAGCAGGGACTGCCGGACGTTCACCAGCTCGGGCTTGTGGTTTCGGATGTGGAGGCCGCGGCATCTGAGCTGGAGAGCCGAGGCATCGGCCCGCCCCATCCACTTCCTGGGACGGATCCAGAAATGAACGGGCAAGAGGAGCATCTCGGTATAGGGTATTTTCCAGTTCCAATATCGGGATGCACTCTACGAGAACGCAGTGCCAAAAGATCACTTCTTCTATAATCTGATAAGAATGGTGGACTGAGGCAGGGTTGAGTTGAGATATAATTTTCTTCAATCAGAACTGAACCCAATTTCCCGAGGCAACGGGATTTATTTCGAGATCAGGCCGTACTTTCTTTGGAATTTCTCTACCTTACCGGCGGAGTCCACAAGCCGCTGCTTCCCGGTAAAGAAGGGATGACAGTTGGAGCAGATCTCTACTGTAAAATCTCCTCTGGTTGATCTGGTCTCGATGACATTCCCACAGGCACACTTAATGGTTGTTTTGATATACTTAGGATGAATTTCCTTTTTCATCTCTCCCCTCCTATTTATGGAATTTATAGCTCAGCCTGATTCATTAAAGATAAGAATTCTTCATTGCTCTTGGTGGGAGTAATCTTTTCCAGCAAAAATTCCATGCTTTCCATTACTCCCATCGGCTGGAGAACCTTACGCAGGATCCATACTTTGTTCAGTGTTTCCTTATCAAGAAGCAGCTCTTCCTTCCGGGTGCCGGATCGGGTGATATCAATGGCAGGAAAGACCCTTTTGTCGGCCAATCTTCGCTCCAGCTGGATCTCCAGGTTTCCAGTGCCCTTAAACTCCTCGAAGATTACCTCATCCATCCGGCTTCCGGTATCGATCAGGGCGGTAGCGATAATGGTCAGGCTTCCACCACCTTCAATATTCCTGGCTGCTCCGAAGAATCGCTTGGGCCGTTGCAGGGCATTCGAATCTACTCCTCCGGAAAGAATCTTACCACTGGGAGGGACCACTGCGTTATAAGCCCGGGCAAGTCGGGTAATGCTGTCCAGAAGGATAACCACATCCTTCTTATGTTCTACCAATCGCTTGGCTTTCTCCAATACCATCTCCGTTACCTGGACATGTCTCTGGGCCGGCTCATCAAAGGTGGAGCTCACTACCTCTGCCTCCACCGAACGTTGCATATCGGTAACCTCCTCGGGACGCTCATCAATGAGCAGCACAATAAGGATTACCTCTTTATGGTTTGTGGTAATGCTATTAGCGATGCTTTGCAGGATCATAGTCTTACCAGTCCTCGGGGAAGCAACGATTAGTCCCCGCTGTCCTTTGCCAATAGGGATGAGCAGATCCATAATTCGAGTTGAGAAGTTCTTGGGGTCGGATTCTAATTTTATTTTCTCCTCCGGATAGAGAGGAGTCAGGTTATCGAATAGGATCTTCTCCCGGGCTAGCTCCGGATCCCCGTAGTTTATTGATTCAACCTTCAGAAGGGCAAAGTATCTCTCTCCGTCTTTGGGAGGTCGGATCAGGCCCGAAATTATATCTCCTGTCCTCAGGTTGAATCTCCGGATCTGAGATGGGGAGACATAAATATCATCAGGGCCAGGAAGATAGTTGTAATCCGGAGCCCGGAGGAAGCCAAAGCCATCAGGCAGGGTTTCCAAAACCCCTTCCCCATAAACCTGACCATTCATTTCCGTCTGAGCCTTAAGCAGGGCAAAAATTAGCTCCTGCCTCCTCATCATGCTAGCTTCCCCTAAGTTAAGATCCTTGGCCAGGCCGCTAAGCTCGCTAATCCTCATTTTTTTCAACTCCTGTAGATTCATCTTCTCTCCTTAGTTGTAGGTCTTACATCTTGTCCGACATAATGGCGGGCTGGAAGCCCGCCCTACCGTTAGTAGGGTTAAAGATTAAATTGCTGGATTAAAAGCTCTACGCAGTTATACTTATAGCTTTTTTGAGTCTCCGATTCCAGATTCTCTTAATAGGGTAACTTCCTAGCAGCTTTGGTGAGGTTTATGAAGGAATGCAAAAAACTCTCTACTTATTACTTAAACATCGGTATAGAATTGGGTTAAGCTGGATATGATTTTATCTTCTCAAACGTTGCTTTTTTGGAGTCTTAAAGGAGAGATAAAGAGATAATTTGATGATAATAAATTAATACTATACTGTATTTTCTTCTCTGTCAAGAGTTTTTTTACATTTTTTAATTGCTAACTGCTTTTAGCTCAGCCGTATCCAATAATTGATTTTTCTCATTTACTCGCACTATCCTTGGTTTATGCTCGCCTATCTCCTTTTCGTCCAGGCAGACATACCCGGCGATAATTATCCGGTCACCCTTATGCATCAATCTGGCCGCTGCTCCATTGATGCCGACAACCCCCGATCCCCTCTTGCCCTTGATAACATAAGTCTCCAGTCGGTTTCCATTAGTGATATCATAAACCTGGACCTGCTCATAGGGGAAAAGATCAACTGCTTCCATTAGTTGCTCATCAATGGTTACGCTTCCCTCATAGTTCAGGTTGACCTCGGTGACCACTGCCTGGTGAATCTTGGATTTTAGCATAAATCTTTGCATTTCTCTCCTCCTTGGCTTGATTTAACCCCTCAATTATGGCTCTAAAATGCAGTTGTCAATGAGCCTGGTCTTCCCCAGCTTAACTGCCAGGGCCAGGACGGCTCTCTGCTCAATCTCCCTTAGATCCTTGAGGTTCTCTACATCACAAATCTTAATGTAATCAATATCAATGAGTTTCTCCCTGCTAATAATTGCCTTTACTCCCTGGATGATCCGGGGAGCACTTTTTCCCCCCGAGGCGATAAGCTCCCGAGCCTGGCGCAGCGATCGGCACAAACTTAGAGCAGCCGTCCTCTCCTGGGGGCTGAGATAGGTGTTGCGGGAACTCATAGCCAAACCATCCTCTTCTCTTGCCGTAGGCATTCCCACAATCTCAATATCAAAGTTCAGATCCGCAACCATCCGCTTAATTGTGACTAATTGTTGAAAATCCTTCTCTCCAAAAAGGGCAATATGGGGCTTGATGATATTGAACAATTTGGCTACTACCGTAGTTACTCCCTGGAAATGTCCTGGGCGTGAGGCTCCACAGAGATTCTTGGTCACCTCTCTCACTTCCACCCAGGTTTGATAGCCTGAGGGATACATAAGTGAGATTTCCGGAGCAAAGATGACATCCACACCTACCTTCCGGGCCAGATTCTTATCCCTTTCTAAATCCCGGGGATACTCCTGATAGTTCTCCCCTTTTCCAAACTGGGTGGGATTAACGAAAATACTAATTACCAGAAGGTCTGCTCGCCTTCGACCGTCTTCCATCAGACTCAAATGCCCTTTATGCAGATAGCCCATGGTAGGAACCAGGGCGATAACCTCCCCCTTCTGCCGCTGGCGA
>JAUWWP010000573.1 GCA_030616835.1 Deltaproteobacteria bacterium
AGGTCCAGAGGATGGTGAGAACTCTTCTTAACCTACCCGAAGTTGCTCAAATTGATGCTTCTGATGCCTTAGCGGTAGGTATATGCCACATTCATTCTTTCAGGATAGAAAAAAGACTCAAGAGTTAAAGGGAACTTTCTGAAACCTTAGTCTTGTGTCAAATTATGATTGCCCAACTCAGTGGAAAGCTTATCTATAAGTGCTTTGAGTATCTTATTGTTAATGTCGGTGGGGTAGGTTATCAGGTTCAGATTCCCCTATCAACCGTCTATAAAGTTCCCCAGAATAATTCAGAGATTACCCTCCATATCTATACTCATGTCAGGGAAGATGTCCTTCAGCTTTTTGGCTTCTTGACCCCGGAAGAAAAGGAGATCTTTCAGCTTTTAGTGGGGGTATCAGGGGTAGGGCCCCGACTGGCGAGGAATATCCTTTCGGGGATACCGGTAGAAGAATTGACGGAGGCCTTAAGCAGAGGTGATCAGGGAAGACTAAACGCAATTCCCGGGGTGGGAAAGAAGACTGCCGAGAGATTAATCTTAGAGCTTAGAGAAAAAATACCCGGGGTTTCTCTGGATAAAAGGCTTGCCCCGGAAGGGGAGGCAGACCAGGTTATGGATAATGTGATCTCAGCACTGGTGAACCTGGGATATAAAACCGAGGAGGCGAAGAAGGCCCTGGATCGGATCAGCGAGGATAGTAAAAGGGATTCGAATTTTGAGCACCTGTTTAAGGAAACACTCCGGCTCCTGGCAAGATAATCCATATGGACCCGCACAAGTTATCTCCAGAAACAATTGAGGATGATAAGAAATACGATGTTACCTTGCGCCCTCAGGTGATCGGCGAATATGTGGGTCAGGCCAAGGTTAAGGAGAATCTAAGCATCTTTATCGAGGCGGCACGAAGGAGGGGCGAGCCCCTGGATCATGTCTTTTTTTATGGTCCCCCAGGCCTGGGGAAAACTACCCTAGCTTATATCATTTCCAATGAGCTCCGAGTAAGCATCAGGGCTACTTCCGGCCCGGCGCTGGAGCATTCCGGAGACCTGGCGGCCCTGCTTACTAATCTGGAGGAGCGGGATGTGTTCTTCATTGATGAGATCCACCGGTTAAACCGCGTGGTTGAGGAGAGCCTGTATCCGGCGATGGAGGACTACGAGCTGGATATCATCATTGGCCAGGGGCCCAGCGCCCGCTCAATGAAATACAAGCTCCCCCGATTTACCCTGGTTGGAGCTACTACCCGGGCAGGTCTGCTAACTTCCCCCCTGAGGGATAGATTCGGGATCATTTTTCGTCTGGATTATTATTCCCCCGAGGAACTGCGGAAAATAATCAAACGCTCGGCAGGAATATTGAGTATTGAAATCCAGGGTGACGGGGATATGGAAATTGCTAACCGGGCCCGGGGCACCCCCCGGGTTGCCAACCGTTTGCTCCGCCGGGTAAGGGATTAT
>JAUWWP010000441.1 GCA_030616835.1 Deltaproteobacteria bacterium
CCGGGGCAGTAGCAGCCAGCAAGGCGGCTGATCTGGGCAGGGAGGTCGCAGTTGTGCGCAAGGGCTACGGGGCAACCGCTCTTTCCTCCGGAGTAATTGATATTGCCGTGGATCCGCTGGGAATCTCCAATGAATCCTGGTCCGGCTCAAGCTCGATCAAGAGAGGCCTGCAGGAGCTTATTCGGCGCAGTCCCTATCATCCCTACCGGACGATCGCTTCGGCTGGAGCAAGTGAGCCGGGAGAGAGGATTATCGAGATTTTCCGGGAAGCTCTGGATGAACTTCTTGCCGGCCTGAACAATAACAATCTACCCTTGACCGGTTCCCTTGATTGCAATCAGATCCTTGCTAATAATCTAGGCACCTATAAGTTTGCCGCTTTTTCTCAAGGCACGATCTTCCCCGGAGACCTGCTGAAGATGAGACAGGCCCGACTGCTTTTTGCAGGAATCCGGGGATTGACCTGTTTTAATCCCCGGTATCTGGCTAATTCCTTGTTAGATTTCAGTCGGAGACAGGATGCGGACTGTGTCCAGGCCACCGATTTTATCCTCCTGGATTTTCCTGGATGCTCGCGGGAGAGCAATATGTTACCCGCTGAGCTGGCGGCCGGTTTAGATAACCCGGAGACAGCTACTAACTTTGCTGAATCGATCAAGCGGGCAGTAGGTAATCGGAGCTGCACTCATCTGGTGCTCCCCCCGGTATTAGGTCTCGACCGGAGTCCCCAGATCCTCGAAAGGATTCAGGATGGATTGGGATGCGCATGTTTTGAGACGGTTTCGACTCCAGTATCGATCCCGGGTCTGCGCCTGCAAAGAGCACTTGATGCAAACCTCGCAGCAAAAGGGATAAGGGTACTGAGCGGGGAGGTGGTTGCATTCAAGAGGAGGGGGAAGAGGGTAGATGAGATAGCGTTGAAGGGGGAGGGGAGTATCGCGGCTAAGTCCTTTGTCCTGGCAACCGGGAAATATATCGGTGGTGGTGTGGTTAAGGTACAGGGGTTTAAGGAGCCAATCTTCGATCTTCCTCTTTTCTTTAATGGTGAGAAGGTAGGAGAGGTCTTTATCAAGGAGCTGCTTGAATGCAATCCAGTTGCCTCACATCCTGCCTTCAGCGTGGGACTCAGGACTGATCCCCGGCTCAGGCCTTTGCAAGAAGAGGGTGAGGTTATTTTTGAAAATCTCTTTGCCGCCGGGGCTGTCCTGGGAGGGTATAACTATCTGACCGAGAAGTGTGGTTTGGGGGTAGCCCTGGCAACGGGATTTTTGGCGGGGAAAAACTCAGGTGAACTGTAGTAATAGATTGTAGATTGTAGATTGCAGATTCCAGATCTGAAATCTAAAATCTAAAATCTGAAATGAAAAAGCTAATTTATGCTATTATTAACCTGTCAGTTTATTTCTGGCTGCATTTGTTCCGAAGGCTCTATCGGTTTGTCCGCCCTCCGGAAGGACTGAAGCAATTCCAGAAGAATTACCAGGAAGACAATGTTTTTAGCCTCAGTGCTGAGGAGAGGGCACTTCTGCCTGTGTGTCAGAGCTGTATTGGCTGCGGGATCTGTTCGATAAATTCCCCCGGGATGGAGGCGGGCTTTTCTCCCCAGGAGGTTGCCACTACCCTTTCTCGCTCACTCCCTGAACTCTGGGCAACCAGGGACATTATTTCCCCTTTAGGTGACTGCTCTTCCTGGAAACGTAACTGCCCTCATGCTGTTCCCCTGAATGAGATAGTAGAATTCATTAAGAGGCACAGCTTAAAAAATCCCAATGACCAATGACCAAATCCTAATTTCCTGGATAAGATAATATTATTTATTGAGAGGCATAGTGTTAAAGCTGAGTGAACCTGATAAAGAGTTGTATAGTTTCCTCTGCCAGATCCTGGGGCCTGCCCGGGTCTCGTGCTCCGAGGCGGATCGGATCTTCTACGGCCGGGACCTCTGGCCGTTGGGTACGATCAGGATGCAACACGGCGAGATACCTCATCATCCTGACCTGATTGTCTGGCCTCAGAATACCGGGGAAGTATCCGGAATTCTCCGGCTGGCCCGGGAGCGAAGGATTCCGGTAATCCCCTTCGGGGGCGGGTCCGGTGTGTGCGGGGGGACTCTTCCGCTCAAAGGTGGGATGATTGTCGATTGTAAACGAATGAGCAAAATTCTTCGGATAGATGAGCTTTCCCTTACCGTATCGGCGGAATCAGGGGTCGTCGGGGAGCACCTGGAGAGAGAGCTAAACCGGAAGGGGTATACCACGGGTCATTTCCCGTCCTCCATGTATTGTTCGACCCTGGGGGGGTGGGTGGCCACCCGCTCGGCCGGTCAGCTTTCGGCAAAATACGGGAAGATCGAAGATATGGTAGTAAGCCTCCAGGTAGTCTTACCCGGAGGTGAGATCCTGGAAACCAAGGCTACACCCCGCTCCTCTACCGGACCGGACTTTAACCAGATCTTCATTGGCTCGGAAGGGACTCTCGGCCTTATTACCCGGGCGACGATAAAGATTCATCCCTATCCGGAGTCCCGCCGGTTTAGGGGATTCTTGTTCAAGAATGTTCCGGCGGGCCTGGAGGCCATCAGGAAGATAATGCAAAAGGGGCTGCGTCCGGCCGCGGTAAGACTTTATGATGAGCTGGATACCTTAATGGTTGCTTCGGGCAAGGTTAAGCCCTCATCGGCCAGTCGGCGGGATAAAAAGGAGAAAGGGAGGCTAAGCTCATTTGTCCCGGAGATGCTCAA
>JAUWWP010000388.1 GCA_030616835.1 Deltaproteobacteria bacterium
CGAGTAGGAGCTTAGTATGTTAATTTTTTCCGACAACCCAGTGGAATATAAGAGGGTTTTTTCTTTGAACTCGAATCTGGCCTTTGTGGTAGAGATCAGGCCAGTAATCGAAGGCGACATAGTAACCGATTTTAAAAATAAGACGCATGGCCACCTGTCTTTTTAATAAATTGTCAGGTGGGTTCCAGACTTTTTTATAAAACATTGATTCCGGCTCCATTTACTGTTAGATTTGGGCCTTCCCGGGTCCCGCGTGTATGTTTTTACCTTTCCTGAAAAATCGGCCTCCATTTAGGGGGCAAATCGAGTCTATCTCTTTCCCCATTGAACTAAATGACCTTGCCAAAACTTACCCTGCCTATATCAAGAGATTTTTTTCAAGCCAGTTGTGGGTTTGAGACAAAAGAAATGCTCTCCCATATCTAAAAATCATACTTTCAGATGTTGGGCAGCAGAAATGGAGCTCCTTTATGTGGGACACCCCTCCACTTTGGTCCGTGCCGGTGGTGGATATCCAAGTATTTCCCTCCACTTTACTCATTTTCTTTTTCTAGAATCCGATCTACCTTCTTCCCGATCTCTATTATCTTGGTGTCGAGTTCCTTTATAACCCTAGTCTGCCTGTTAAATTGCTCCGCTATAATCTGAAGTAATGCCGGTATTTTTTTAGAGTCCTCGATCAAGTCTTGTAAGTCAATGCCACTTCCCTTGAGAAGTTTAGCTATGTCAAACATCTCTACCTCCTTGTTGTATCATGGCAAGTACAATTCCCTTCCCGGCCAGTCTTGGGGATATTCGGAGTTATCTTTTTTAAGGCCGCCCCATTCGCTTCGGATGTAAAGAAATATACCAATTCCCGCTACCAGGATAATAATAACTCCGCCAATTATACCAACACGAAGGGGACCCGATTTGTTCTTCATTTACTCAAAATTGTGGTAAGCCATAGGAATAGGGACCGTTTGGTGGTGGTAAGGGGTGAGTCCCCGTTTGTTCTCTCGAAATTATCTCCTCCGCCCTCGTCAATTCAGCCTCGGCTCTTTCACCCAACAGGACCTTGAGCCTATCTTTTAAGAGATAAACCACCACTCCAACAACCACTACAACTATAAGCATGACGATCATATTTTTCTTTCTTGTTTTCTTCATTGTTCACCTCTAAAATTGTGGTAGTGCTATATAGGGACCGGTGTAGGTTTCAAACTTCTTTAGCTCTACAAGCGGGTCAATGGTAGGCTCCTTATACCCGGGGCCATTCGTTGATGGCAATCCAATGAGCGGCACCTCCATCTTTTTACAGCTTATCAGACTGTCAAGGACCTTGCCGTGCTCCGCCATTTTTGGATATATTTCGGTGACAGCTCCCACAATATCAGCACCGATCCACTCAGCGGCGTAATCATATCTTGCAGTTGGCAGTTTCAAAGCAGCTTCTATAGTCGCCGGGGTCTTAAACTCCTTCATCTCTATCACCGGACCAACGCCAGCCTCCTTAGTTCCGAGGCCATTTGTTGGCCCCGATATACCCATCTCCCCCTTTATCTTTTTACGCTCGACTCTTTGACCCAACACTACCTTGAGCTTGTCTCTTAAGAGATAAGCCAGGACTCCAATAACCACTATTACCATAAGCATGACGACCATATTTTTCTTCATTATTCTACCTCCCTCTTATTTTTGTGAATACTGCCACAAGCAGCGCCCCCGTGGTTACGGTGATATAACCTATATGCGCTCCCGTCACTATCTCATACAGGATCCCAAAGGCTACCATAATTAGAGCGCTATATTGGCCTATTATTCCAATGGTTTCCTTCATTTTATCCCGTCCAACACACCATCTGCATAATTTTAGTACCAATATCATCCGCAAAATAGAAAGTCTTGCCCGTCAAGGTCAAATCTTTTTCTTCGTAAGGAATGTTAGCGGGCTGTGTGAAATAAGGAGCAGTAGGGGTCTCAACTTTGCCCTCGACAAAAGCAAACCTGAATGAAGCACCATCGGCTAAAACCGCCCTAAACGCATGACAGTTACTTGGTAAAACCTGAGAGTATTCAGTATCAGGATCAGCCATTTCTATATTGTAGATTATAGGCGTTGTAGAAACGAGTTTTAGAAGCGCACCATATAGGTCATTAAGGTCTTTAGGAGATGTGGCGTTCATAAGTGTCTGAGCGAGAGTAACAAGCCCTGCGTTGGTAGCCGGGTCAAGCATCATAAACTCGCCAAAGTTCCTATAACCCACTACAAACTTGAGGGTCTTTCCGGCTTCGGCAGCATTTGTGAGATAGATTTTTTGAAAAGCACCCTTGATATACCCGGGATGGACTTCATAGATAGAGCCAGCTATGTTGTTGAACCGCATCAAGGTAGTGGTAGGCGTCCCGTCCATTTTGGTAATGAACAGTCCTCTACCGCCTCGATTCCATATCTCAGTGTTAGAGTGTGCCTTCGCCAAGCTAACAGTCTGCTGCTCACTAAACCACTCCATTTTTGCAGGGTCTAACCGGGATCGCCTCTTTAACATGTCAAGCACTAAAACATTATCCTCAGTCTCCATCTCCCCTTGAGCCAATTTAACCTTTTCGCGATCACCTATTGCTGCTCTAAAGATCTGACCTAGTTTGTCGAATAACATTAGATCCTCCTTTGGTTTTTTTATAGAGGTTTACCTATTGCCTCTTTTTATATCCATTCGTAAATCTCTAAAAGGGCTTCTAATCTTTTAACTCTTTCTATTAATGCGGGAAGGGAATGTATGTCAGCCGGATTACTTGTTCTAAGGTATTCCCTTGCGTCTTGTCTTTTCTTTACTATATCCATCTCTTTATTAAGGATGTCCTCTTTCAATATTTCATCTACTACTATTTCACCGTTTTGGTATTCGCAAAATCTAAGCTCATCAGGCAAGATCTCAAGGTCAGTCTCAAAAATGTCAAATTCCGTAGAGCTAAATCGGCTCATATCCTCAGTGCCAAAACTGACTATTCTCTTGTCGGACTTCCTGACAGCTATTTTGCTCACCTTCGACTCCTAAATAGGGTCATAGTATCCCTGAATGTTAATTGCAGCCTCATCACCTCCCTCAGCTAGCCGATACTCAATTATCTGGCTGCCATCACAAGATACAAGTATGCCGATTGTCATTACGCCCCAGGTGGAGGCAGTGCTTTCGCCCCCTCCAAGATGAAAATGTGTACTACCATCTTCTAAGGTTCCA
>JAUWWP010000521.1 GCA_030616835.1 Deltaproteobacteria bacterium
CGAAAGTAATCACATTTAGCAACTTATTTCTACGGGGCTCGCCCCGTGAAAAATTCTCGATATATATCGAAGGTAATTACATTGAGCAACTTATTTCTACGGGGCTCGTTTCGTCTTTTCCTTCGACAGGCTCAGGACAGGCGACACATGGTTGCGTTTCCCCATATCATC
This sequence comes from Deltaproteobacteria bacterium, assembly GCA_030616835.1. GTDB lineage: Bacteria > Desulfobacterota. The sequence goes on from JAUWWP010000521.1 coordinate 172, forward strand.
AAAGCTTTTTATTGGCTTTTTGTTTTCATCCATAACCGCTTTACGAATCCCGACCTGTCCTGAGCCTGTCGAAGGATACTAGCTGCGTAACCACAACCGATTATCCTCCCAACCTAGCTCTTCCAGAGTTTTATCAACTCTTTCGACAGGCTCAGGATAAGTAATTCGGATGTTTTAGCATTATTCGGGTTTATCTTTTCAGCTTATATCCTGCCTTTTCCCGATCCCAGGTATTTGGCGTCACCCCTTCTTTCTTCAACGGCGGATAAATTGGACGGTGGGTGCCGGTTTTGGGAATACTATCCTTAAACTCAACATATCTCGGCACCATAAAGTAGGCCATCCTCTCCTGACAAAAATCAAGTAGTTCCTCGGGTGAAAGCCCCTCTCCCTCCTTCAATACCACAACCGCCTTCACATCCTCTTCTCCCAGCTCGAAGGGGACCCCCACGGCGGCAGATTCCAGGACTTTTGGATGAGAATTGATTACCTGCTCAACTTCCCAGGAAGATATATTTTCTCCCCTTCTTCTCATAGCCTCTTTCTTCCGGCCCGCAAAGTAATACCAGCCCTCTTCATCCTTATAAGCCAAATCTCCGGTATGGAACCAACCTCCCCGATAAGCCTCCTCGGTCTCTTTCTCCATTTTATAATAGCTTGTCGGTCTCTCCCCCGGGACTCTGAAGGCGAGTTCACCCATTTTGCCCGGTGGCAGCTCGTTATCCTTATCGTCAAAGATTGCAAATTCGGTCTCTCCGATTGGCCTGCCCATTGCTCCCACCTTACCCTCAGTGTTTATAAGGTATCCCGGAGAGTCTACCATACCGAACCATTCGACAATCTTCAGGTTAAATCTCTTCTCAAAGGCTTCCCATACATCCTTGGGCGTGGCCGCCGAAAGAACAACCCTTACCGGGTTATCGGCATCATCTTTTCTTACTGGCTGTTTCATTAAAATAGGTATCATTGCGCCGAGGGAATTGAACTCAACTGCATTGTATTTCCTGATCTCATCCCAGAAGCGCGAGGCGCTGAGCCTTTCACCTATTGCCAGACTGCAGCCCATGAACAGGGCACCCATGACCGAGATTCCCAGAGCATTACCATGGTATAGAGGCAGACAGGTATAGATTGTATCTTCAGGGACAGCTCCCATTGCACTCCAGAGTGCTAAGAATCCCTCAACATTAATCTTTTTCACGGTAACCCCCTTGGGGCGACCCGTTGTGCCGGAGGTATACATCACGCCGAAGCTGGGTTCGCCAATATCAACCTCAGGGGGCTCCGGCGAAGATTTAAGCAGATCCGAGTATAAAGTAACATCTTGAGGGAGCTTGCCCTCGATAGGTTCCTCTGCTCGATATATCTCTTTTTTAAGGCCGGGCAGCTCGTTTCTTACCCGTTTTAAGGATTCGATAAATTTAGAATCAGTAAAGATCGCCTTTGCCTCTGAATTATTTATGATATACTTTAGCCCCTCTCCCTTAAGCGCAACATTTATTGGCACCGGTGATGCACCGATTCTAAGTAGGGCAAAATGTGAGTAGAGGAACTCCGGACAGTTAGGTAACATAATCCCCACTTTATCCCCGGGCCTGATTTCCAGCTTCAAAAGCCCATTTGCAACCCGGTTTACATTTTCATCTAACTCCTTATAGGTTATTTTCTGATCTCTAAAATGAAGAAAAACCTTGTCCCCGTACTGATTAATCCTATCCTCAATAATCTGATCCATGATTGATCTTCGCCTCTCCGCCATTTTGGACCTCCCCCCATTTATTTTTTAAATAAAGCGTCTTAAATATCTGCGGATAATATTTTACATATCATTATGCTGATAAATTCTAAATCCCAAATCCTAAA